>JAQGHT010001221.1 GCA_028291565.1 Planctomycetaceae bacterium
CAAACATTCCCCCGAACAATGAGGCCCACGAGCACCAGTGTTCGCCGGCAATACGAGCGAACGTTCTCGCGTTAACCGTATCCGTCATCAGGCTGACAACGCGTCTGTTGCGAACCGTTCCAGTTAATGCACTTTGCGAATCACGAGCAAGCTGAGTTGCACAATTCATTCGCAGTGGCTACTTGCCCAGCTTGTAACACTTGGTCTGCTTGTCCAAAACGAACAAATCTTCGTTGTGGTAGAGGCACTGGTATAAAGTATTCTTGAAATTGGCACTA
Organism: Planctomycetaceae bacterium; assembly: GCA_028291565.1. Classification (GTDB taxonomy): domain Bacteria; phylum Planctomycetota; class Planctomycetia; order Planctomycetales; family Planctomycetaceae; genus JAKFVC01. The sequence goes on from JAQGHT010001221.1 coordinate 279, forward strand.
TTGGTAATATAACCAACCTTGAGTACCGCTTCTTGAATTTCGTTAAGAGTCAATCCTCGGCGGTTCGCGGTCAAGACATCAATGACATAGGCCTTGAGCGACTTTTCGTTCTGAGCTCGCGTCACAGCGGCAGAGGGCGCCTTGCGCGGGGCAGCGGAAACTGGACGCGAAAATTGACCAGGACGCCCCCGGGAACCAGTACCGGCGCTCCCTTCAGCTGCAGCGATTTCCGCATTGATCGCATCCATTTGTCTGGCCAGGTGATCTCGTCGAGAATACAAGCCGGTCAACACGCTTTTGCGACTGTTGATCAGCTTTTCCAATTCCGCGATCGACAAGCCATTGATATCTGCCATCGAATTCCTCATTCTTCACAAGACTCTCGGGCTATGGCTCACCGCGTATCCAGCACGCGATTATGAATGTATCGCCACAACCTCACAAGTACATTGGTCGCATTTTGACTACTGTAGATTGCGAGACACACAAATTGTATTCTCAGCAAATCAAGCAGCGATAGATGACGCGGAGTTGGCCGTTACCAGCGTTTCATCATCGTTGGCTTGTCACCACAACAAGATTCCGAAGCCTCTTTAAAGGCGCCGTTGACTCTGCTTTCAAAGCTTGATTTCTTGATGGTGCTTTCAAATGTACCGAATTTTCTTATAAGTTATCATCTGGCGGCGTGTTGTGAAGTGTAAACCCATAGCTTGCCTCAAATTTTAGGAAGAATTTCTGAAGTCGCCACCACGAGTGTGCTAGCTAACCATAAGTTTTCCCATAGAGACACTCAGCGAGCCCGCGCGTTCATATCAGTTTTTCCTATGACAATCCCATTGTGGTTGCAACCTTGCCGTTCAGGAACCAGCAGCGCTCGATCGTGCATTATTTGGCCAATTTACCGGCGTTTTCCAACGCGGGGTGTTCATTCGCAGCGTGTCACCAGCAGTCAGTCACTGATCACTTACAGTGACAAACAGGTTGCAATCCAAACACTTCGACGTTCACTTGAGGACTAAAAATGACATGGCAGGGAGGTTGAGAGGGTTCAACTCCGTTCGCTACCAACAGTTGTTCATTCAGATTTCTCAACTCCGTGGCAAACAGCGAATAGGGCTGATGATGAACTTGTCCCTGAAAAATCATGCCACGTCGGACCGCGTAGAGCAAGTACCGCTCAACCAGAAAATGCTCCACCGTCCCAGGTTTGGCAATCCGCGCCTGCCCCGACACCAGGCCTTCTGAAAATGGATCGCCAATTTCCGCGGTTGCGTGACAGAATGCCCCGCCGAAAACACGGCGGCTCCGGTACTCAATCGTCGAACCACGACGCGTCACGTTCATTTTCGCCCAATGATAATTCAGCCCCCAGCCAAGCCGGGCCAGTTGTACGGCCAGCCACTGCGCGGCATCCAGACTCAAGAACCAGACCCCGGGGGCCGTTCCATTCAAGTGAACGTAAGTTCGAACATTGGTTTCCGGAAAACTCGAGATTCCCCAAATGGGAGGCGACCACCAGGGACGGACGCCAGACATGCGAAAGGGAACTAAACCCACCCAGGCAGAGCCATCATAAGTGTCGATAGTGAGTTCGCGTGGCAACAGAGGCTGCAATAAACTGACTGGAATGCGCCAATGAATAAACAACAGGTCAGACCAGACGTGGTAGCCCGCAGCCGCCCCGAATGGACGTCGCGTAGGGGAAATCCGATCGATGTCCAGCATGTCGTGCCACTTTTTGAAAGAGAACGGCCGGGGGATTGATTGTCTTGCAAAGAACCGTATACACGACACCGAGGTTAACTGCGTCGCATCGCGACTTGTCAATCCAAAACTCCAGGCAATTGTCTCCGCGTCACATTTCAACGATAATCAGGACCGATTCAACACGATTTCGTTTGCTTCCGCAATGTGCAATTAATCGGGCGCAAGCTTGCCAGGCAGTGACTTCTGACGATCATCAACACGGACGATTCAGCATGTGGCCCGATTCATCGGAAACTCAAGAATTACTGACCCGCGCGGAAGGTGGCGAGACCGCAGCTGTGAATCAACTCATGGAACGGCATCGTCAATCCTTGCGAAAAATGGTGCAGTTACGCATGGACCGCGCTCTGTCCCAGCGCATTGACGCCAGTGACATTGTGCAAGACGTGCTGCTCGAGGCCAGCCAACGCCTGGTAGACTATATTAAAGACGCCCGCATGCCGTTTCACTTATGGTTGCGCCAACTTGCCAAAGATCAACTGATTGACACCCACCGCCGGCATCGTGTCGCTCAACGACGCAGCCTGGATCGAGAGCAACCCCTGGTGCGGCACGCGAATGCGGACCATTCGTCCCTGGATCTCGCCGCTCAACTGCAAGATCAGGAATTGACTCCTGCGGCGGCGGCCTTACGCAAGGAATTTCAGCAGCGATTTTATCAGGCGCTGGCCGAACTCGAGGAAGATGATCGCGAGCTCATTCTGATGCGGCATGTCGAACAACTCTCGAACAGCGACGTCGCACAATCCCTGGGACTCTCGCAGCCGGCTGCAGGAATGCGACACCTGAGAGCGTTGCGGCGACTGCGCGAGATTCTTGGCGATTCAACTTCGCTGCCGGGATAGTTCAGGCACGGCTCGAGGACACATTTCGCCGATCACTCGACGCTGTACGACGCGGTTCAGTTCCCAATGCGTCCTGAACGCTTCGTCGTCCACTTCAGCAGCCACATCACCCCGCAGGCCACCACTAGTACCACGCTGGTCCCTAAGATTCCCGCCGCGGACGTACTCAAGCCGCCCCACTGTTCTAATGCGGGGATCTGATAATCACTCCAGAGCAGAACGTGCATTTCCCGCCCCAACTTATCGAAACCCGTCTGCCCTGCAACTTCTTCCAGACCATCAGCATATTCTGACGCAAAAGGCGTCAAGAATGCAGCTGTAGCCAGTGCCGTCACCAGGCCCGCGCCAAAAAAACGCCCGATCCGTCCGAACGATGTACTGGTGACCGTTGATTGATAGATCAAATCAGGTCGCTGTATCAGAACGAAATTCAAGACGGCAACAGTAATGATCGCCTCGCCAATCCCAATCAGGCAATGCAGAAAGACCATCGAGCCGAATACACTCAGAAAATTGAACTCGGATGAACTCCAGGAGAGCCAGAATTCGGCGCAGAATACCGTTGAAGCAGCCAGCACACTCAACCACGCAGCAAGACATGCCGCAATGAGAGTCCCTTTTCGAGTGTTCCCCAGCAGACTGCGGAGCGCAGCATAGACGACATAACCGCCCCAGGCACCCACGACTCCCATGTTCAGGATGTTCGCACCAAGTACCGTCCAGCCTCCATCATAGAATAAGGCCAGCTGAATCATCAGCACGAGAGAAATCGCAACACATCCCGCCCACGGCCCCAAGAGAACAGCCGCCAGCACTCCGCCCAGCAAGTGCCCCGACACTGGCAGCAGCGGCAGCGGGAAATTGACCATTTGACTGGCGAATATCAGCGATGCCGTCATTCCCGTCAACGGAACCGTGCGGTCGCCTAAAGAATGACGCAACTTATGCAGGCTCCAGCCCATCGCTCCCAAGGCCAATACGCCGGTACCAAGACATACTTCCGGGGACAGGAAGCCATCGCGAATATGCATGAGATCGGAATTTCGCCGGGGAACTTAACACGCCACGCACCGCAGCACCCAGTCTGGAGCGTATTGTGTGAAACATCTTGCCCCACATCATATCGCGCCCAGGGTCAGTTTGCAGTTATCAGGGGCGTAAACACAACAGAGCTGACAGGACGGAAATGAATCTATCCAACAGGCCCGCCCGTCCGAAATACTGAATGACACCGACAGCTATTCCAGGTACTCGTCAGATTCCGCGCGGCCGCGCAATGCGTCACGCTCCCTGCGAGTCACCTCAAGATCGAACATCAAATACTTGATGTCCAGCCGAAGTTGCGACAATGCCTCCTGAACCAACGTGAGAATCCGTCGGCGACGTCGAACGGACTCGACGACTTGATTGTAGAGCTGTGGCAATTCACCTTGCGCGGCAGGCGGAAGCAGCGACAGGCGCTTTCCGAGTTCGATCAATTCGCGGGGAAGTTCATCTGTCCCCGCGTCAGGAATTCGCGACTTGACGTTCATAATTTCAAAGCTTTCCAGGTGTCTTGGACCTTTCCATTCTCTTCAGATTCTGTGCCAACTGTAACGAGAATGCAATCCACGCACCTAAACCCTTAAAACACAATGCTTTACGCCATGATTCCAAAAAACAACATTTGATAAGCCGACTTGACAGCGCGCCAGGAAGTCATCTTGGTCTAATTCACAACAGCCTGTAAGATCAGGGACTTGTGGCAGACTGCTACTTTGAGCGAGACGTTGTCATTTTGCAACATGAACGAAACATAAAAACTTGAGTCAAACCTATTTATCGGCCAGTTTTGAACAACTTTTCGCCGAAAACTTCGCCGCAGGGAAGCGGCGCAAGGTATAACCCCAGCCATGATCACATTCTGCAATTGGCTCACCGCCGGGCTTCAGGAAGTCAAACTGCAGTCGACGACACTCAGTGGTCGTGCGATCATACTGACTGTGCTGATTATTGCGCTGAACACTATTATCCCAATCACAACGCAATGTACCGCAGCCGACTTTCTTGAGGGTTTTGACGGTCCTAAGGCGAGTTGGATTGTGAACTCCAACTCACGTGCCTGTAAGATTGTGGACCATCGCCGGCAAACACAATTGCGTCGCGCGGGAACTGCTGCCGAGCAAATCATATTCGATGCCAAAGTGATCACGCGGATCGAACTTGTACATCGCCTCAGCCCGGCCCGGGCGCTCGACGAATTGACGGCTTCAGTCTGGGTCCGTTCGAATCGAACGGGAGCGACCCTGGCCTTGCGGATCGTCTTTCCGCATCTGACAGACCCCCAAACCGGGCACAAGATGGTCCGCTGGATCGAAGGCGACAGTTATACCGCCGATAACACCTGGCAGTCCCTGAAATGCCAGACGACGAAAAAAGAAGTCCAACGCAGAATGCAGTTGCTGCGCGCGTCGCTGGGTCCTGAAATCGATCTTCAAGACGTTTATGTGGACCGCGCGTTAATCTTCGCAGAGCTGGGAACCGGCACGACTGAGCTGTGTTTTGATGAATTGAAATTAGGGCCAGTCGTCAACCCCAGCTCCGAGATACCACTGATGCCTGAAGAGATTCCGCAACGCGCGGAACTGCCCGATATCAAGATGCAGCACGATCGCCTGTTATTCAACGGGCAACCTTATTTCATGACATTCATCCCCGATCACGGCGAGCCCGCCGGGGAGCTCGCAGACATCGGGGTCAAACTCGCGTGGATTCCCGAATATCAGGACGTGCAACGCGCATTGCAATTCCGTAATGCCGGGATCGGTTGCATCGCGACTCCCCCTGCTGCGACATCTCCTGAAGGAGAGATCCTGGACGCCGACACCGCGGGTCTGGCCCCGCTCACTGAAGACTTCGATTCCATCTGGTTCTGGATGCTGGGAAATGGGATCACACCTGGCGACCGCTCGCGACTTTCAAGCTGGCAGAAGCAAATGCTTTCCGCAGACCGCAGACGGCAGCGGCCGTTGATGGCAGGCGTGACGTCGGGTGAACGTTCCTTCTCACGGATTGTGTCCATGCTTGGCACCAGTCGATCCGTGCAACACACGGGGTTGGAGTATCTTGCTTACCGAGATTGGCTGACGGATCGCAAGATGGCAGCCAGGCCGGGGATTTTTCGCTGGACCTGGATCGATGTGGAACCGAATCGAGAACTTGCGGCATCCCGCCGGGCACGCCGGTTCGCGCAGCCTGTCATTGAACCCGACCAACTGAAATCGCAATTCTATGCTGCAATCTGCAGCGGAGTTCAAGGGTTGGGCTTCTGGTCCACGGAAGGTTTGTTTCGCGACGCGGTGGGCACGGCGGAAACGAGGCTGATGCTGAAACAGCTGCATTTCGAATTACGGCTTCTGGAACCGTGGCTGGCGACCGGTTCCGTCCAACATCACGCCCGATTTGAATTGTCGCCACAAGTCGCATCGCCCCCCATCGCGGCGGGAAAGAAACGTGGAGTCACTCCGGTTGGACATCGCGTTCCATCCACGAACGGCAAGCCGTCCCCGACTCCGGTGGTTCCGGTCGTCGGCAAAGCCGCCGACTCGCCCCATGTCGAAGCCACGTTAATCGAATCCGACTTTGGCACTCTGCTGCTGGGAATGTGGTACGACCCCAATGCTCAGTTCGTGTCGGGTCAAATGGCGGCCCGGAATGTGAAAATCGTCGTTCCGGGCATCAAGGAAACGGCCAAGGCCTGGGAAATCACGACGACTGAAATTCGCCCCGTGAAAACCGATCGCAACGCCGTTCCGGGCGGCACACAAATCACGCTCGACCAATTTGACGGAACAGTGGCGATCATCATTTCGACCGATTTGGGACTGGGCGACAAACTTCGTTCGCAAGTCGCCCAGATGCAGGCCCAAAGCGCCACGACCATCGTCCAACTTGCGCGCGCCAAACGACAGCGAGTTGAAGCCGTAATTCAGGAAATCTCGCTGCTGGGGCATCCACAGCCAGACGACGAACGCATGCTGGACAAAGCAAGTAAGTGCCTCGACCAGGCAATCCAGGACCTGGAAGATAAAGAGTATCTCAAAGCCCGCGAACAGGCGGATCTCACGCTGCGGATGCTCCGCGTGATTCAACGAGCCCATTGGGATGCCGCTCGCGAATCCCTGGCCAAACTCTATTTGCCAAAACAAGTCGGACACCCTTCCGACTGGGGCTTTCGCGGACTGCTGGGGCAAGCAGGCAAGACACCACACGCGGCACTCAGCCCGACGAAGGCCGGATTGAAAGCCGACCTCGGCCCACCGACCGCACACCAAATCAGTGAACAAGATGCCGAACTCAAAACAGTGCTGCTCAACGCCCACGTTTCGGGGCCGCACACATTTTGTTTTCAAACGTTGCCTGATCACTGGAAGTTGATCAATCGGATCCAGACCGATGCACTTCCATCGCTGTCCGAACGCGCGGCAGGCATGGCTGCCGCTCTACCGGAAGTGACAGATCTATTACGATTTGGCAACTTCGAGCAGGATGCCGAATTTCGCAACGCTGGTTGGGAACACTTGCAGAATTCGATCCCGAATGTCGCAGCGACGGCGGAACTGGTTCAACCTGGCGATCGTCAGGGCTATTGCCTGAGACTCGCGGCAGTTGGGACTAACGAAAAGCTCACCGCACCGTTGATTCCACTTCCGCCGGTCACATTCACCACTCCAGGGATTCCCGTTCAGGCCGGCCAGATTTTCCGAATCCACGGCTGGATCAAAGTGCTACGCCCAATCACAGGGTCACGTGATGGATTTGAAATTTCCGATTCCATTGGCGGTCCGGACGCAGCCCTGCACTGGAATGCGAT
>JAQGHT010000524.1 GCA_028291565.1 Planctomycetaceae bacterium
AGACTGCGGGAACAGTCGGTGGTATTTTACAGACGCTGCGAGAGCACTCCGTTACGGTGCGACCATTGCTGGTTGCGAGTGCCTGTCCCAGCGGACCACTCACGCTCGGGTGTTATGAATTTCTGAAACAAGATTTGCTGGCACGTCTGCAGGCATCAATGCCTGTTTCTGGCGTGCTGCTCGCGCTGCACGGTTCTGCGGCCGTCGAAGTGATCGGGGACCTGGAGGGAGATCTGCTGACTGCGGTTCGCGACCTGGTCGGGCCGGAAGTTCCCATCGTTGCGACACTCGATCTGCATGCCCATGTCACCCGCGAAATGGTGTTGGCTGCGGATGTTCTGGTGGCCTGGGAAACCTATCCACATCGCGACGCATTTGAAACCGGAGTTCGAGGCGCACTCGCCATTCTTGATATGCTGTCTGGCCGGTTGCGTCCGACTATGGCGCTGGCCAAGGTGCCGGTCCTGGTCGGTGGGGTCATGGGGCACACGGAAGGGGTTGGACCATTTGCTGATGTCATGCGTCTGGCCAAATCAATGGAACGGCGCCCCGAGGTCTATTCCACGAGTGCGTTTCTCGTGCATCCCTATCTTGATCTGCCAGAGATGGGGGGCGGAGGATTGGTCGTGACGCACGATAACATGCCTCTGGCCCGCGAACTGGCCGGACAGCTCGCGGAACTGTATTGGAAAAAGCGATTCGAGCTTGAGCCTGCCGTTTGGATTCCCGAGGCCGCGATTCGTCGGGGACTGGAGATTCAGGGTGGCCCGATCCTCTTGATTGAAACTGCCGACTGTTGTGGCGGCGGGGCAGCTGGCGATAGTGCCGCCACTTTGAAATCATTGTTGGAACTGGCTCCGGATCAGCCAAGCCTGGTGCCAATTGTCGACCCTCAAGTGGCCGTCGCCTGTCATCAAGCAGGGAAGGACGCCGAGATTACGGTCGCTCTCGGACACCACGTCGATCCGGATTGGGGAACACCGGTTGTCGTGACCGGAACCGTGCGGGAACTCAGCGCTGGAGAGTTCACCTACCGCGGTGGAATCTGGGAAGGGCAGACTGGCCAAATGGGGTTGTCGGCTTGTCTGCAGGTCGGAGGGATTCAGATCGCGGTCGGGTCGCATGCGACCTACGAATGGAACGGCGAACAATACGAGTTGCTCGGTATGGATGCCCGGCTCGCGAAGTTTGTCGTTGTCAAGAATCCGATGAATTACCGGATGACATATGGCGAAATGGCGCGTGGCGAGTTTTTATTAGAGACTCCGGGGCCGACGCCCGCATCGTTAAAAAACGTGAAACATCACCGGGTTGCTCGACCTTATTTTCCGGCCGATCAAGAAATTGCGGGGCTGAAACCAATGGTCTATTGCCGCCTGGAATGATGCACTGACGGAATGTGAGCTGCTAAGTCGCTGCAACGAAATAAGTTGATAAATTTCGAGACAACGGTACATGCGGCAAAGCCAGCAAATGATTCCACGACGAATGTGCTTTCACCAGCTACCACGCATAACCTCAGAAAACAGGGGAAGCTGGAACACTAATCAGCGCTAATTAACGCTAATAAAGGCAAGGAAAGTCGCAATTGTGTGACCTGATGACCCTTGCGGGATGGAATCCTGATTAGCGTAAATTAGCGCAGATTAGTGTTCAAAAACAACCGAAAGTCTCTCGATCACCGAATAGTCACAGCAAAATAACTTGATCAGCTTGTTTCGTTACAGCGCCTTACTGGTGGTTTGACAAAGTCGGATTGATGGCGCGTTCACTTAAGGATTGCGCCGCGAACGCGAGGTCAGGTCTTCAAATATCAGTTTTGGCGTTCTCGAAAGCCTGGTACCGTGATTCGGTGCGAAATCTTGCGAGGAACATCGGACGTTGATCGTGCCGCGAAAACTGAAATTTGAAGACCTGACCCCTGTCGAACGATTTGAACCGCACTCATTATCAGGAACAGTCAATGCGAAAAGATCAATCTCTGCTCGTAGCACTCGTCGGCGTGGTGCTCATGATTGTTTCGTCAGATGTGAACGCTCAGGAAGCTCTGCCCGCTCGGACGACTCTGTCTCGTTCGGACGCAGTCTATACGATTCCTGAGACTGGCTATGCGGTGTTGAAACGCGGACCGATCGAGGCTGTTATTGTCGACAATCGAGCTGTCGATGACGCTGTCTTGCCGAAGCATCGAGCGGGATATCATGGAGTCGCCTCGTTGAAACATCGGGACCTGGATTTCAACCTGTTCGTGCCCAGTTATTCGGGATTGAATTTCGAACATATTCATGATGGAACGACGCTGGCTTCGAACATCCTGTTTGAGCCGCGCCAAGCTCCAATGCAACTCAGGAAGATTAACGATTACACCGCGGAACTGTACCAGCATCCGACGCCGCACTGGGGGTTGGAAAGTTGTCTGCGTTATGAACTTCTGGAATCAGGCGCCATTGAGGTGACGTTTGAATGCATTCCACGGCGCGACACGTTCAAGAATGGCTACATAGGCCTTTTCTGGGCGAGTTATATTGATGCACCGGCGAACTTGGGAATTCACTATCCCGGGAAACCCAAAGGTGCTGCAGCCTCTGCGAATTCGGAATGGATTCGAGGCGTTAGCCCAAAACATGGCGAGTTGTCGACACATTTATCGGTCGGTGATCGGCGTGAATTCAAACATGATCCGGACTTTCCGTTGAAGTTGGTCTTCAGTGAATCGGCCTCGAATTACACCGCGCCCTGGTACTTTGGGCAAAGTGGTCGAAAAGTTTTCTTACAGACTTTTCGTGCACAGGACGGAGTGCGATTTTCGCAGTCCCCTTCAGGCGGGGGTGGCGGAAATCCGGCGTGGGATTTCCAATGGTTTGTTCCCGATTACAAAGTCGGGCAACGCTACCAACTTGTGATGCGCGCAAGTTACTTCACGACCGTTGGGCTGGATGAACTGCAGATACAAGATCGCGCCGTCAATGTTGCCCGTGCTGCGCAGTTGGGGTTGGGTGACAAGGTTGCTGTCGCGACTGAACACTTTCCGCTGCGTTCGGCCTGGGACAAATTGCAAAAGGGTGGACGAATTGTTTGTCTGGGTGATAGCGTGACTGGAGTGTACTATCACACTGGCGGGCAGCGGGCCTATACAGACATGTTGGGTCTCGCCTTGCAGAAATCCGCACCCCTGGCAAACTTCAAAATGATCAATGCGGGCATCAGCGGCAATACGACGGTGAACGGATTGGAGCGGCTGGATCGTGATGTTCTGAGTCAGAAGCCAGATCTGGTCACCGTGATGTTCGGTCTGAATGACATGACGCGCATTCCGCCTGAGCAGTATCGGGCCAATTTGATGACCATCATCCGGCGTTGCTGGGAGACCGGATCGGACGTCCTGCTCAGTACGCCGAATAATGTCATCAATACGGGCGGACGGCCTTCGAAGAAGCTCGAAGAGTATTGCGAAATCATTCGTGATGTGGGGCGAACTTTGTCAGTTCCGGTTGCTGATTGCTATGCTCAAATGGAAGTGTTGAGGGCGAAAGATCCAATCGCCTGGCGCTTACTGCTGAGTGATGAGATTCATCCCAATCTGGACGGCCACAAACGAATGGGCGAAATTCTGGCCCAGGCGATTTCGGGAAAGACTGTGGGCCTCGATGATGTTCAGCCGCCATTGCCATCGATGGGCCGGATTGCGGAATCTGTAAAGGCAGGGCGAGTGGTCAAGGTGCTGGCGATGACCCCGCTCGATCTCGAGATCAAGACGCTGTTGCTGAAGCAGTTTCCGACAGCCAAACTGGAAATCGTGACGTGGAACGTCGCGGATCGATCGCTGGCTCAGCTGGAACAGGAAGCAAAGGATAAAGTTCGCGCGCTGCGCCCCGATCTGGTGATACTGGGAGTACCCCGGACAGCAAAATTCAATTCACACGAAGAGTTTGTGAGAAGTTATTCGTGGATCATGAACTGGTCACTGAGTTTTGGAACACGCGAATGGGAGTGTGTCGTGGTGCATCCGTCAGTCACGGACCCGGACCACCCTGATCCTGAGCACGACGGTTTGGTTCGTCAACTGGTTCGGGCGCAGGATTTGACTCTGGTCGATCGAAAGGCCGGCGATTCGCGAACGGTGGCGGAATTGCTGAGCGAAGTGATCCGTCCGTGATCGTGATCCCGTATTGCTAAAAGGCCCGCTCAAAGCCCACGGTGCCTCCGTGATAGAACACACCTCCGCTGGAGATCATGCCGGTTCCCGTATTGAAGTTGGTGTGCGAGAGTTGATCCGTGGCGGTGGAAACTCCAGAAAGCCAGATGGCTTGATATTGGCTGGTCAGGAACCAGCCGCGGCCGCAGGAGACACGTCCAGTCACGCCCAATTCGCTCAGGAATGACAGGCGGTTGCTGTTTTCGTTAGCTCGGTGTGTCTCGGGTGGGATGCAATTGCAACGATAGTCATCGCTATTTGCCGTCGCATTGCCAAAAATGCCCCCTTTTGAATAGAGGCGAAGGCAGGCACGGCTGCTGTTGTACACAGAATATTCCGTGCCTGTCTGAAATCCATAGAGACGGTTGCGGGTGTGAACATGGAGCGCGCTGTTCGCAAGGACGCCAGCTGGATCGACGAACACTGCATCAAATCGGTCATCCAATTCGAGGTAACGAAATCCACCGAGAAAGACAAATCGGCTATTCTGATGTCGATTTCGAAAGTTCGCTTCGAAATTCTGCATTTGACTAGACCATTTCGCCGTCACGTCTTGTGCGCCTGTGACGAGTGTTGGGGGATTTGAATTGATCTGAGTCACTAGTCCGGTGGCGTGCACCGATTGCTGATCTGACCAATCATTGATGCCCCAATAGCGGATTTCCAGATCGTTCCCGGGCGAGAATCCATTGAGGAGTGTCAATCCCGCGCTGGCGCCGGCACCCCAGCCGGGATCAAAATTCTTCGCGTTGATATTTTGTGATGGATCGAAGGGATTTTGGATCAGGACGTCGTTGCGAGGAGCGGACCGATGCAAAAATACCGCGCCGAACTGGGGAATCAAAAGCTTCTGTCCGAAACAGCAGTTGAAACAAGGATCATTGGTCAAATCGCAACATGGCCGGCAGCATGAGTCCAACCAGCTTTGGGGTCCGGCGGGGCCCGCAAGGGGCTCGGGCAAGATTGTTCGGTCGGCATCTGGGACGGGCGTCATGCGAGAAATCGGTAAGTCACCTTCCAGTTGACTGATTCGGCTGACGCGTCCGTTGACCGTCGCTCTCCCAACCGATTCCCCATCTTCATCAATAGAGACCTGGTCATCAAAATCTTCATATAATGCGCCGCGTTCAGGGTCGGTTTCGATTCCGGAAATCGCAATCGGGCGTTCGGGCAGTGCATTTTTCGGGGCAAATTCGGGTTTTTGAAATACTTGCCGTATGTCAAACCGAGTTCGGACAGGTGTTGGTTCGCTCCCCGATAAAGGCAGCGCGGCCAACAGGATGGCACCAGCCAATCCAACTTGCCAGAACGTTCTGATATTCGATCCCTGCACATCATCCTCCTGACCTGGGCACGAAACTGCGATTGCCCGCTGCGTCACTTCGGTTCCGTCCCATTCGATAGCGCGTCAAGTATTGATGCGATCCAAACCTCGTTCGACGTGTGTTCAAACGAAGCACATCCAACCACATGTCGTTCGAATGCTACATCGGTTAAGAACTTCCCGCAGATACACGCTTTCCGGTACTACAAGTTCTATCAGGTGACTCTATTGTGACCAATATTCCGAGTTTGCGGCCTCTGAGTATTGTGACCCTGACAAAAAGCCACAGAAAGACGGTTTGATCGATTCTGCTGGTATGCGTGATACAACAGTTACTGCCGGACTGTTCGCTCTATTGAGGATTGTCCGGCCAGTGTTGCCAAATCGCCTCATCGTGTTGCTTTATTGAAACGTTTTGTTGCATTTCTGAGGGCTATGTTCCATCTGCACGGATGCACCAAGAACGCTCCTCTCAAAATTCAGCAAGCGAGAATCATGGGCCAGAAATCGCATCGCTCCACGGACCTTTTCCGCACCTTTTTCCAATCCAGCCAGACACGCCGCCGAAGACTCAAAGGTCTTGCCATTTCCGAACGGTTGGAAAGCCGGACATTGTTGACCACGAACGCAGTCCCGGTTGCGTCGCTCACAGTGCCTCCCGATCCGTTCCTGGGTGAGCAGATGAATTTCACTGTGTCGTTTGATAATACGTCGACCACACAGACAGGATATGGCCCGTATGTCGACCTGGTGCTTCCCGCGACTGGCATCGACGGAGCCGGTGCCGCGACGGATGACGGAATCACGTTTTCGAGCGCCACGTATCTCGGCGCGACGATCACAAGCACGGTCCTGACATTCGATGCCGCAGGTCACGCCACGCATCCCTATGCGAAAGACGCTGCTGGAAATGCAGTGATCATCAGCGGCACCGCCGGTGATCAACTGGTCGTGCTGCAACTTCCGTTTGGCAGCTTTACTCCGACTCAGCCTGTGGCGGACATCAATATTGTCGCCAATGTCAGCAATCTGGCGGATGTCAATCAGGCTTTGAATATCAAGGCGAACGGAGGCTTCCAATTCGGAAATGACGCATTAGACAATCCGACCAGCGATCCTTCGTTACTGGGCGCTGTGAATACAGTTGCCACGACTCCGACGCTGTTGAAGCTGCGGAAGGAATATGTCGGACCTGAAGATGAAACGGCCACCGGTCCCAATTTTGTCCGGCAGTATAAAATCATCATTGACATTGCGGCCGGTCAAACCCTGACAAATCTCGATTTGACGGATTTGTTGGCGAACAACGTGCAATTCATGTCAGTCGTTTCGACGTCTGTCCACGGAGCGAGCGTCAGTACGACGAACATCGCGACGCCCAGTACGACGATTCCCGGGGGAACGCTGACGCGACGGTTCGCTTCGGTGACTGGAACAACTTCTGACGACGACGCGGAATTACTGTTCAGTTTCTACGCACCATTAAACGATTCACAATCACCGTCCAAGCCCGTCATTGACGCGAACACTGGCGATGATGCGACCGCGAGTGACGATGCGAAGGCCGGGGGCAATTGGGTACCCATCGATGTGCGCGATCTCATTGCACCAGCGACATTCGTCGCAGTCACCAGCGATACGACCCCCATCGACCACACGTTGATTCCCAAATCGATCGCCATTCAGAATGGCGTGACGAACCTCACGGACAGCGCGAACTCGGCTGGCGACGTGTTGCAATACACGTTGCAATTCCAGATTTCCGATTACTTCGCGTTTCAGAACATTTCAGTCTCAGATATTTTCTCGGATGGACAAGTCTTCGTACCTGGTTCAATCCAATTGTCTGTTGATGACGGGCACGCGTCGACATTGACGAATGTCGCAATGTCCAATTCCAATTTCAGCTTGTCGCCCAATTTCTCGGGCGGTAAGGATCAGCTGGTCTTTGACGTCTCGGGTGAATTGCAAGATCGGGGCTATTCGCCAAATGGACGATTGGTGGGCGGCGCGATCCCCAATGGGGGGACAGGTGGTCCAGTTCCGCAATCCGCGCCCGTTCTGCCGTTTGGTGGGACGGTGGCGACGATCACCTTTCGGACAAGGATTCTAGAAAACTTCGAGATCGATTATCCCTCGGGAGACAGATCGGTCGACCAAGGCGACGTCCTGACGAATAGCGTCGACATTCACGGTGATTTGCTGTCTGTGGCCAACCTGACGACGCCAACGGGACAATCCGAAGACGATACGAGCGGTGCGTCGGTGCAGATCGCGCGCGGAACCATTTCTAAAACAATCTACGCCATCAACGGCAATACGACCCTGCCATCTCCGCTGCAAATCACGCCGGGCGACACAGTCACGTATCGACTGACCGCGACGCTGCCATCGAGCGACGTTGAAAACTTCACGCTGTCTGACTTCCTACCTCTTCCAATTTTCAACGCGAGCGAACTGGGTGCGTTTGATGATGTGACAAGCGCCGCGGTTCCTGCCGCGGGACATGCGAAATTTGGTCCGAGTGATACGTTACGTGGGATCTCGGGAATCGTCCCGGCGTTCAGTTCGGATGCCGTCGGGAACAGTCTTCAGTTCTCATACGGCGATTACGACGATCCGCTGGATGAGGCGAGTACCGCCGATATCTTGTTTACAGTGACCGTGTCGAATGCTCCGTTCGCTGATGGTCTGTTTCTGACCAATCAAATGCATGAGT
>JAQGHT010000333.1 GCA_028291565.1 Planctomycetaceae bacterium
GGTCTTTCGCCGACTTCGCCAGTTCCGCCGGGGCGACTTGCAGGAAGGCGATGCACATCTCGCTGGTAGTTTGCTCACCCCAGCGGACTTCTTTGGGGGGGCTGTTGGGGTTCGAAGGATTGGCTACGGAATTGTCGAAGTGTGCCACGAGATCCAGGCGTGTGCCTTTGGGAAGTTGCACGGGCTCAAGGTATTGATAGCTCTCCTGCCAGTTGAAATCCCAGCGTTTGATATCAATGAGCGGCTTTTGCGTTCCGTCCGGCAATACGGCCGTCAATCGCATGTCTTTGCCCAGCAGGTGCATATGCGGCATGACATTCAGGACTATCGAATCTCGAGGCAGTACCATCGAAGTGCGGACTTCAGAATTGGCGTCGCCTGCCAGAATTTTCATTCCGGACCAGGGGCCACCGAAGGGCATGACGGGAACGATTCGGACGGTTCTGGTGACCGGCTTCTTGGAGAAATGCAATCCGACCAGCGTCTGATCCTGCTCCGGTTTTCCTGACGGATGATAGTGAACCTGGATTACCAGATTGGCCTTGGCGGGTAAGACGCGCGCCATCCCGTCCGGCAGGACTTGAGGTAGATTTCCGGGTGCCCAGCCACCCATGCTTCCCGCCGGCAGGAAGCCTGGAAACCCCGCCGAGGTCGCATAGCCCTGCCCCGGCGACTGCGCATCCAGTTCGAGACTGCGTCCGGTCGTGTCGATGAAGTTGATGACATGGTGTACGACTCGCGTATTACCGGGCCGAACCTCGATCGCCGAAACATATTGGTCGGTCTCGTAGTCGGTGGGAATCACGAAGCAGCGATAGACATCCTTGCCGTCTGCCGAGATCTGGAACGGTTCCGCCGGCTGGATGATCTTGTCGGGTTCACCCAGCATCCAGCCGTCCTGATAAGTGATGGCGGGCGGCAATTTGGTGAGATCTCCTGCGACGCAACCTCCGTCAACCCATTTCGCCACCAGGGCGATGTCGGCCTCGGACATTGCCCTGCGATTGTGGAATTCTCCGAATCCATCGGTCGGCAACCAGGGGGGCATCTGCCGATTCGAAGTGAATTCCTTCAGGTCGTCCGCCCATGAGACAGCTTGTTCATAGGTGAGCAACGAGAAGGGACCAATTCCGCCCGGACGATGACAGCTTTGACAGTTCTTCTGGAGCAGTGTTGCGATCTGACCTGAATAGGTGATTTCAGCGGCTCCGGTCTGCTTGACGATCGTTTTGAGAATTGGCCGTGAAATCGGGCAACCAACGGCCGCTGTCTTCGTGATCGAGACCGGCTTGCCCGAGAGTAGCTCCTCTACGGCGATCGATAAGTCTCGACGACGGATCTCCCCCGCCACCGCTCCTCGCCGCGCATAGCGTTCATCAATCCGACCCTGATATTGGACTGTGCCCTGGTCATTCAGCAAAACCACTTCGGGGCAATGCGCAATCGCCAGTTGGCTTGCGATGACGGCTCCGGAGTCTCGAAGAACGGGGAATGTGATCGCGAATTCCTTGCGATGTTCGGCCAGGTCACGCAGGCTGACTCCGTCATTGGGATTCAGGCCAATGACCGTGACACCCTGTTCGGCAAACTGTTTCGCGAGTTCGTTCAACGTGGCGATGTAGCTGTTGGAAATCGGACATTCTGTGCTAAGGAAGACGAGCACGGTGGCCCGCTTTCCCTGTAACGTGCGTACCGAACTGGCTGAACCCTCGGCGGAAACGAGTTCGCGGTCCAGAATGTTCTGTGGCTTTGCCCCATCAGGCCAGGCGTGGAGCACGCTGGTTCCGAAGCCCGAGCTCAATGCGATGATGACGACGATCGATCGTAAATAGTTCATAGTGGTCATGATACAATCTTTCATTGCGGCACGACACTCATTGTCGTGAGGATTTTCAAGCAGGAGCCGCCGCACGTTGTTGACATGAATCGCTCATGGGACTTGGAATTCGCTATTTCGATCCCCGAGCATGTCCTTCTGGACGGTACCATTCTGCGGGAAGCTCGGCTTGTCTGACGAAATTGAATTCCACCTGCAGCAAGCCGGGCCGAGATTCTCGCTGCCAGTCCATGACTAATTTCAAGACATTGCCCCCCTGACGCGCGGACCAGACATCGATGATATCCGGCAGAGCCCTATTTGGATTCCGGCATGTGCCGCGGATGTGCCGACACGTGGCAGGCTCTGTGACTTCAAGACCTGGCGGAATCTCGTCTGCTAATAATTCGATTTCATAGTGATCACTTAATCGCTCCAGGACCGTCGTAATTTGCAGGAATGGCGTTTCGATGGGCTGTCGCAGGTAGCGTTGCAGGAGGCCTTCGGCACTGCCTTGCAGCACCATGGGGCCGCGGGCGGGTTTCAGCCAGACTCCCTTGGCATCACCGCCCATCCAGATCTTGCCGGGACCGATGAGGGCCGGAGTTCGGAACGCGAAGGCTTCTCCGCCTCGAACAAACAGATCACCGGTCACCTGCTGCTGAGGCAGTATTGTTGCTGCATCGTGGGGTGGCGTGAAGCTCAGCGTCACCAGGTATTCCCGGTCTGTCGGCTGGGCGGCGACTCGGCGCATGAAGGCCACGGCCGCCCGTGCCTGCCGGGACTGATCAGTGGCCTGGAAGAACAAGCCAACTGCGAATAGCACGAGCAAGGCCGACATCCAGGCGGCGCGGAACCTGCTCTGTGGTCGAAATCGAGAATGGGGTTTCGTATCGACGGTTGTGGATTGTCCAGCCAGTACAGGCTGTTCCGCGGGTGCGGCCTGGTCGTTCGAAACCAGCGCTGCCATGACCCGTTCAATGCGGGCTTCTCGAAGTTCGCGCTGTGGCTTGAATGCCTGTGTTAATAACGAATTGACCCACAGGATGTCTGCAACTCGTCGATGATCGACGGCAGAGAGACCGATGAATCGCGGATCCGAAGGGCCGGTGGTGAAGTCTGACGTCGGTTCCAGAATCGACGCTGCCAATTCGTCCGCGAAGCCCGATTGAGTCAGGCTGGCCGAATCCCTCTGGTCGGAGCAAGACTCGCGGGCCGGCATGTCATCTGAATCGTGAGGTTGAGTCATGATGTGACCTCGCGGGTTGAATCGGACAACAACTTGCGTTGCATGCAGTCGACCAGCCGGGCTCGGGCTCGTTGCAGCCGTTTCTTGAGTG
>JAQGHT010000546.1 GCA_028291565.1 Planctomycetaceae bacterium
GGCACGACGGGATATGCGCCTGGTCACACCTTTGGGGTTCGAATCACCAACCAGGGTGATGGCAAGTTTGTCCTGCAACAACTCGTCGATTGGCTGGTCGAAGAAAAATCGATCACCCTGTCCGCAGACGATTTGCCCGATGGCGGCTTCGGTTTCGAGTACTGCTGCGGACGCAGCTTCATCGTCGACAATGTCGCCATCGAAACGTTTACTCCGGGAACGCCCACAGATGTGCTGGCCAAATTCCTGAAGGAGTTGGCAGCTCATCAGAAGCCGTTGGAGGAATTGCGACAGTCTCGTGGACGACTGGGATCCGATCGGCCGGGGAAAATCGCTTGGGCGACGGATGTCGCGGTGAAGCCTCCCGAAATTCATCTTCTGGAACGCGGCAACTATGCCACCAAAGGTCCCATCGCTCTGCCGGCGGCCTTCAGCGCTCTGACTGAGCCCGCGAATCCCTTTGAAATTCAGGTGCCATTCGAAGGAGCGAAATCGACTGGCCGACGTCTGGCCTGGGCCAATTGGGTGACTCGGCCGAACTCTCGCGCCTCCGCGTTGTTGGCCCGCGTCCACGTCAACCGGTTGTGGCAACATCATTTCGGTACGGGGTTGGTTGCCACTCCCGACAATCTGGGAGTCAGTTGTGCTCCCCCGTCGCATCGAGAATTGCTCAATTGGCTGGCGAATGAGTTGGTTGCTTCTGGCTGGAGCACGAAGCACGTGCAGCGTCTGATCCTGAATTCTGCGGCATATCGGCAGGTCAGCCTGGCTGATCCCGATCGACTAAAGAAAGATCCTGATGTCCGGTTGTTGTCTCGGTTTCCGGTTCGGCGTCTGGACGCTGAAACCATTCGAGACAGCATGTTGGCCGTGAGTGGCGATTTGAATCCGACGCAGGGCGGCCCGTACGTGGCGACGTCGCGTGATGCGAATGGCGAAGTTCTGGTTCCCGAAGGTCAGCCAGGATCAGTCCGGCGATCAATCTATCTGCAGCAGCGTCGGACTCAGGTCCTGAGCATGTTGCAGGTGTTTGATGCACCCTCGATCGTGTTTAACAGCACGCGCCGGCCCCGCTCCACGATGCCGCTGCAGTCGCTGAGTCTGCTCAATTCCAATTTCGCGGTCGCCCGAGCCAAGAGCCTGGCCACTCGGCTGTTGCAACAGCATCCAAGTGAACCGGAGCGATTGGAATCAGCCTACCTGCTGACGGCGACTCGGCCCCCGACAGCGGAAGAACGGACGGCGATGACAGAGTTTCTGGAGACGCAAACGGCCGCCTACAAGCCCGACGAAAAGGCTCGCGAAAAGGCCTGGACAGACTTGTGTCAGATGCTATTGGCGGGGAACGCGTTCTTATACGTGGAATAGCCGGGAGGGCGATGGATCGCCCGAAACGTCGGCCATCGGTCTTCAGATCCAGGGCTTCGCCGGAATCGATTCTACAATCTGACCGTCGCCGCTTGTCCCGCTTTGATCTCTCCGCCTTGCATCACAGCGATGAATTTCTTGCGGTCTTCGAGTAGCGTGATGTCGTCCAGGACGTCTCCGTCCACGACGAGAATGTCCGCCAACTTGCCCACTTCCAGCGTCCCAAAATCGGATCCGCGGCCCATGATCTCGGCACCGGTTTTCGTGGCACACATGATCGTTTCGAGCGGCGTGAAACCCACATAGTCGACGAAGAAACTCAATTCCCGAGCATAATCGCCATGCGGATTCCAGGCGAATCCATAGTCTCCGCCCAGGCCGATCCGGCCACCGGCTTGCAGAATCCGGCGGGCACTCTCGGCACCCGCTTCCAGGGTCTCCTGGTGTCCGTCAATCACCTTTTGAGGCAAGCCGAATTCGGGACCTCGTTCGACACTCGCCAGTTCGAAATACAGGGCTGGCACAACGGGAGTATCACGTTCGAGGATCATCTCCAGCGCTTCGTCATCCACAAAAGTCCCATGTTCGAGAGCATCATAACCCGCTCGCAAAGCATTCTTAATCCCGGCGTTGGCGCGGCAGTGGCCAGTGACTTTCAGCCCGTGATTATGGGCCGTTGCGACCACCGCGTGCATCTCTTCGAACGTCATACATAAGGTGTGATGATCGTTGGTGTCGGGAGCCGCCGCGTCGCCTGTCGGGTAGGTTTTGACCCACTCGACGCCGTCCTTCACCAGCTTGCGGACGGCGGCTCGAGCTTCGTCAGGCCCATTGATCAGCAGCACGAGACCTTCCATGCCGATCTTGCGGTAGTCCGGATTCCAATCCATCAGGCCGCCGACTCCGCAAATCTCGCGACCGCTGGAAGTCATCCGGGGGCCCGGAATGAGATCGTTTTCGATGGCTTTTTTCAGCCAGACGTCGATATTGAACAGGCTGCCGCCGCTGCGCGCCGCGGTATATCCGCATTCCAGGGCGAGTTTCGCATTTGCGCCGGCTAAGAGTGTGACGTACTCGACGGGGTACTTGATATCCAGATCTTCCAGTGCCGCGACATTGAAATAGGTCGGATGAAAATGAGCTTCCACCAGGCCGGGAAGAATCGTTCCGCCGCGAGCATCGATCACCCGCGCACCCAAAGGCGAAGGGGCGAGTGTATCCGGACCGACGTAGACAATCCGGCCGTCGACCACGACGACCGCACCGTTCGGAATCGTTTCCGATCCCGTCCCGTCCACGATCTGGCCATTGCGAATGATTGTCGAACCCGAGGCCAACTTCATGGCGGTCAACTCCTGGAGGCGATTGAAAATGTTGTGCCCGGATTCTAACTGGCCCGAACAGTTATTGCCAAAGGATGTGAAAACTGGCATTCGTCGGGGAATTCGAGACAGCGAAATTGCCGTAGCCAAGGTCGCCAGACATTGGGAGATTTACAGACCGATACAAGACCGCAGCGCAAGTTTTGCAGTTGCGCAGTTTTCTGAATAGTTCATAGTCCCGTCAGATGTAACGATGAAAAACAAGTGTCGTCGAGCGTGATGACGCGGAATTTTGCAATTTGATCATGAGG
>JAQGHT010000552.1 GCA_028291565.1 Planctomycetaceae bacterium
AGCATGGTATTCACTGCTGATCGGTGTCGCCATGATCTGGATCGCGGCAATCCTGGGTTGCCGGGGAACTCGCGTCGCGGGTGATTTGTTCGAACCATTTGGTCGTTTCTCTGGCGTTCATAAAAACATCAGGCATGGACTTGTCGCCATCAGCTTCCTGTTACTGGGAATTTCCACACTGACACTCATCTATAGCCAGGTGATACTGCGTTTCTGTTCGCATGCCAGCCAGTTGGCGTGGTTGACGGAGTCCTATTTCTTTTCAGGCGTCACGTTGCAGTTGCCGTTGGTGTGCGCCACGGCTGCCGGGGTCGCCATGTGCTATATGAAAATGCGGCAGTCGTTTCTCGTCAGCAACATCGAAACCAAAGAAGCCGGTGCCATCCTGAGACAAGAGCGATCCTATGAGACGCTCTGGTTTGGTCTGGGTGAAAACGTCCCGCGCTCCCCGGCTGTCCCCTCGGAGACAGCGACGCAGTCAGGCAACAATCCACTACCGACAGAGAAAACTCAAAGCCTTCCAATGCTCATCTGCTGGCTGGTGCTCTGCATCGGCGGTCCGATTTGGTGTCTGTCTCTGATTTTCTCCACCACCATTGTCACTTCTGCAACCCCGGCGCTCTTCAGGTTGACCTGGTTGATCATTGCATTCGGTTACGTTCTCTGGTGGCTGGCCGCGCTCGAACTGCTCGTTCTGCAACGCCAACTCAGGAATCGCGCGAAGGACTTGATGAAGAAACCACCTAGCGCAGAGGTCCAAAAAGCCTTCGGAGAGCTCAACAAACTTGGCTATCGTGGAGTTTATCGAATGTTGTTTGGTCCTAAACCCAGCGAATATGATGCGTTTGCGAATTATGCGTCAGATGGAAATAGCGAAATCGCTGCGGCGCTCTTTGCCTTTCGCGAAATCCATTACCGATTCGTGATTGTCAAAAATCAGATTTACTTGCTGATTCTGGGAGCCATATTGCTATTCTGTGCGATCGTTTCCTATCCATTCACATCAGAGATCACCCTGTGTTCGCTGGCGACGATTACGATCTTGTCGTTCGTATGCGGTGCCAGTATCTGTTTCTGGCGAATGGAACATGACAAGTACCTCAGCGATTTGTTAGGGACGACAGCCAATGAGATGGAATGGGATCTACGAAATATCTCAGTCTTCGTCAGCTACGGATTAATCGCAGTCCTGGTGCTGGTGTCGCAATTTGTGCCGGGATCCTGGATGACGCTGGGGCGTGCGCTGGGCCCATTGATGCATCTGGGACAATGACGTAATAGAATCTCTCATGCGTGTCAAACAGTGTTGGCCTGATCACATTGAGATTCACCGACGACCGCTCAAAGAAACTGAAGTTGACACACGGCACCGACAATGTCCGCGGTTTTGTCAAACCAGAAGTTGTTGAATCGGCATTCCATCACTAATGCGATGGGGGCGGTTCGTGGCATCTGGCAGCATGAGATCGTAGGGAATTCCCAGGGCGGTATAGATCGTGGCGGCGAGATCATCTGGCCGCGCGGGATGGTCTTTGACTTCTGCGGCAATTCGATCCGTCGCGCCGACGATCTGGCCGGGGCGGATTCCGCCGCCCGCCCACAGGGCGCTATAGGCTCGTCCCCAGTGATCGCGTCCCCCGTCCTTGGCGGTATTGATCTGCGGCGTCCTGCCCATCTCGCCCATGACCAGCACCAGAGTTTCTGCAAGCAATCCACGTTCGTCGAGATCACTAATCAAAGCCGACAGTGCCTGATCCAGTTCCGGCATCAGATGCTGGTCGTAGAGACGAAAATGATCGAAATGGGTGTCCCAGATTTGAAACGCGGAGAGGGCTGTGTTCTCGGGATTTGAAACGGCGTTGGCCGTGACGAAGCGTACCCCGGCTTGAATCAACCGTCGCGACAGCAGCAGCACTTGCCCCATTTCCGAGCGGCCATAGCGTTCATGCATTTCGGGTGGCTCCGCACTGACGTCGAAAGCCGCCCGCGTGTCGGCTGACAACACCAGATCTAACGCCCGTTGCTGATAGACGTCGAAGTTTGCCGCTTGCCGCTCCTCCTGCGAATGAGGTTGGATGCCCGACAACAAATTGCGCCGGGCAGCCAGGCGTCCAATCGGCAAGTCCGCAGGAAGTTGCAGCCCTTCTGGAATTGGCAGGCGACCTTCCCACTTGGGCGAACGGGCCATCATGCGATTCCGCACGACCGGCAAGGGATCATAAGTGTTCCCCAGCCAGCCGCCGCCAGCACTCGGAGTTGGAAAACCCATATCAAACAGATAGGTCGGCGTCAGCACGAAAGGAGGCATTCCAGCCAACGGCGGCAAGACTCTTGAGACCACTGAACCGTAGGTAGGATGGTCATTCGGAGTCGGCCGGATATTGGCATCACTGCCGGGCGTATGTCCGCTTAACGCATAGGCTGCGCTACTATTGTGTGCGGCGAGAGGATGCGTCACCGACCGGAGAATTGCGAATTTGTGCGCCATCCGCGCCAGCCGAGGCAACTTCTCGGTGATCTGGATACCCGGAACGGTCGTTGCAATCGGCCGGTATGGCCCCCGGATTCCCACGGGCGCTTCCGGCTTCATGTCGAACGTGTCCAGCTGCGCCGGGCCTCCGTTCAGGAACACGAAAATGCAATGTTTGGCCGATCCCTGGGTCCCCACCTGTGCCTGCAGACTATAGAAGTCGGCCAACGACAGTCCGCCCAAGGCGAGTGCCCCCGTCCGGAAAAATGCACGGCGCCCCATTGCGCTGCCGCATTCAGTCGTTGTTCGAAGAGAATTCCGCATGATCAGCCTTTCGAGGAGCGAACAAGTTCGCG
>JAQGHT010000557.1 GCA_028291565.1 Planctomycetaceae bacterium
CGATTGGGGTCTTGGTAAACCATATCGGCATCTGGATTTCTGCGTTATCTTAAATCGACATGCGTCTGGAAGGCGGTTGGTGTTAATTTGCAACACAGTCTCGCAGCCCTGGATGCAATTAGGCCGAAGTCGGTCGTGCGTCAGCCCCGCTGATTTTGGAACACAATACCAATCGATGCTTTAAGGCGACAACTTGAGCCCAACTTGGAGGGCAAAAAGGTCGTGTTGAGAAATAACGACTCAGACGGGATTGGAAGAGATTAACCGTGAAGATCCGGTGGTGATCGCCAGGTATGGAGACTTTCGTGAGTCTCCGTGATATTCCAGGATATTGGGAAAAGGAAGAGATGGATCGGGCATCTCGCCGTTTGAGTTGGAAGGATCCCAACCATTCCGAAATGGCGGAACGTGAAAGTGAGTCTGTGGAAAATCACGTCTGGCTTGCCACCGCAAGTAGGTCGATTTTGCTAAATCGCCAAGACCGGGATGCGTGAGCGCAACTCGGGACTGCGCCGAGGCTATGGCCGGTGTTCAAAGTGAACTACGAATGATGAAATGGCGTTTTTGACAAAACAGGTCCATTTCATTTCTGAGATTTCGCTCTCACTGGCCAGGCCGCGAGCGATTTATGGGATGATGTTGCCAGCCGTTAACGCTAGAGATTGAGCGAGCAGCTCGGTGGCAATGAGAGTGGTCCGTCGTTTTCGCTCGAATCGGAATGGGCGAAAGTCGTTTTCCTGACGGTGGGGCACTGCATTGTGTACAGTGGGGACAAAGAGGCCAATGGTTCTTATGGACCATCAGGCTTACTGTCCCGGCCGGTTCGGACGGCAGCGTTGGTGCGGCCTGTCAGATGTTGCGGGGCCCGTCCGATAGAAATCGGATTTTCGCCAATAGCGCAAATCCAGACAGCACAAGCGGCAGCGTCGACAGCACTGGACATTGCCTGGTCAACCCTGCAATCGGCGGCATTGTGGTATGCCCGCAGTGGAGGCGGTCGTTACGATCACTGACTTCTAAGCATTTGTATGGTACATCGGGTATCGATCAAAAAATCATCCGGATGAAACATTTCGTTACACGTCGGGCGAAGCATTCCGCGAAAACGTACGGCCTGATCGAAGTACTTCGTGAATCATCAAACCGTTTGTAGTTTGCCCCACCGTGATCCCGATCGGCTTCCAATTGTGCGAGTGACATGCACCGCTGGTTGTTCATATTTTCGAAGTGCGGCGTCGAGCAGCAACAACCCGATTCCTGATGCAAACAAGGTATCTGGAGTGAATTTTACTTCCGAATCGGTGGCGGTTTCTGCGGGTGGTAACTCCAAATGCGTGGCTGGAGTTTCATTTTCAACCGTCGAAATGAAAGCGCTGTCATTCAATATCCGCACGTTCGCCAGATGAAGGTTGTTCAACGGCGTATTCATTTCTGGAGCGAACGTGACAGATTGCGAAAGGTCCGCTTCTTTGGTTCGCATCACGCTCGATTCGTCGAATTTGATATCCGAGTCAAGTGAATTCGTGTCGCGCAACAGGGTGGTCGGGGCATCGTCAGCATCTTGTGAATTCAAGTGGGATCCTGAGTCGTCCGCGATTTCGTCGTTTGCCTTTGACGACAATGAGGACTCAATCAGACTTAGTAATTTGCGCATCGAGTTCAAAGCCGGTGCGGAATCTCCGATTTCCGAACCAGTCCTGCCAACCGGGCCGTCCGCCAATTCCGCCAGGCCAATCAGTCCGAGGCTGTCTTTCAAATCTGAAGCACGCCGGACCGAGCGAGTGGCCTGGTAAATCAGTCCGGAACGGTCGAGAGAACCGCCGCTTACGGTCG
Organism: Planctomycetaceae bacterium; assembly: GCA_028291565.1. GTDB lineage: Bacteria > Planctomycetota > Planctomycetia > Planctomycetales > Planctomycetaceae > JAKFVC01. The sequence goes on from JAQGHT010000557.1 coordinate 1,834, forward strand.
GGATTGCGATGACAACACCATCTGCATTGGCGGGCAAAGTAATTTTGAGCGAACCCGTGCGTTCAACCAGGAACGTGGACGACGTTAAACCATTCGAGTCCGTAGCTGCTGCTCCCGTTGATGAAACACCACCAATGGACGAACCCGTGCCAAAACTACTTCCAATCGACCCGAAAGACGAACCTCCTGGATTTGAACCGAACGAGGAGCTCGAACTGCCACCGGAACCCAAGTCTTCTGCATTCACAAGTCGGAGACCCACCGCAGGTGCGGGGCCTGAAAATAGCGGAGGTGGATTATCATGGACAAAAATCGCCTTAATATCCACATGATATGCCAGGGCATGCGATTGTGATGCTGGCCAATTTCCAACGCGCAAAACATAACTTCCTGCACTCAGGATAGATTGTAACCTACCCAGACTCTCCGATGTGCTTGCCGCCAGAACGTTTCCGAGGGTATCAAGGACTTGAATTCCAACCCCTGCCGGCAAGTGGCCCGAGGACAGGCTGAATCTGTAGCTTTGGTCTTGCAACAATTGAAAGCTGTAATCATCGGACGTGTCGTGATTTCCCGAGGAACTGGAATTCGCGATGCGCTGGACCGTCACTCCGGCCACCAATTCCTTAGGGAACAACACTCCGAGTTGTTGCGGCAAACCTGTCGAGCTTGATTCTGTATCGTGTGTCCAGATGCGTGGGTCGCCTTGTGTTCCCGGATTCGTTTGGGCCACCGTGAAGTTGACCACATAGTCACCCTGGCTTGTATTACCTACAAGCGAATTGCCAACAATATTGGCCAGCCCCTGAGTCCCATCGAGATGTAACTGATAACTTCCAGCCGGCAACCGGTCGAGCACCGAAAAGCTGGCGACAAAGGTTGTCGAATCAAACGCGGTCAGACGCGGAAAATACTTTTGCCCTAATGAGTCTTGAATGTACACCGCGGAAATCGAACTCTGCGACGTCGTGTCGAATGCCGTGTTTGCCAATTGTGTCAGATTCATGAATTCTGAAAATTGCACGCTGAATCCGGCTGGAGCCGAGGATAACTGACTTTGATCCGGGATCGAAACCGAAGCGACTTCAGGGGCGTCCGGAATCGGGATCACTCGCAAATTCAGGACATACGCCCCCACGTTCTGACCCACGGTGCCGCTATGCGGTAATTCTGGATCAAAAGCCGCGCCGTCCAAATCAGACGTTTGTCCTTCGGCCGGCGACGTCAGATTTCGACCTTGAGAAACGGCGATGTAATAGTCACCGGCATCAAGTCCCGCAGCCAGAGCCGAATCGAACGCGAGGGGGACCTTGTTATCCGCAGTGCGAGTTGCATTGGCGGTATTGTTGTTGGCTGCGATCAGTTGCAAATGCCCTGTCGCAGGATCAAGTCGATACAGACTCAGGCCTGAATCCAACCGGGAATTGATTCGACCTGCGAACACTTCGGCTTGCAATCCGATTCGATCCGTCGACGTCACCGTAAAGTGATACAGATCCACGTCGTTTCCGGGTAGTTGGGTCGGGTCGGTGCTACTCGCATTATAAAAGGGATCATCACCAATCACGCCAGCGATCTGCACCAATCCCTGCTGTTCGAGATTTCCAATTTCAATGGCCGAACTGGGAGTGTCATTTCCTCCCAGGCCAGTCTCCAGAATCGCAGCCCCGGAAACATCCAGAGGCACAGTCATCCGAATATTGCCATTGGGATCCAACACAATGACCTGATAATTCCCGGCCGTAAATGCCCGCGTCGGAGCGATCTGTAATTCGAAGATCGAACTGTTGCTGTTTGTCCAGGCAAGAGGTACGTCGTGTCCGGTCGCGTCAACTAATTGCACCGTCGGGACGAATCCCAGAGCCTGACTGAAATCGATTCGCGCCGCGAGTGATGAAATATCGGTCGCCAGCACAACTGCGCCACTTGAGGAATTTAACGGCAAGGACACAGGCGTGATGTCGAGGGTGTACGCGCCCGTCTGGCCCGGCAGCCCGGTATCTGCGATCGATGAGCTAAAGTATTGATTGCCGAGTCCGCTGACCGCAACGAAATACGTCCCCGGAGCCAGCTGGCGCTGTATTTCTGCAGGACCGGTATCTGTAGAACTGTTTTGGACCAGCAGCCGATGGGCATCCAATGTCGAATGATCGTTGAAATCGTACGCGGAATTGTTATAGAGGCCCAGCACGCCCGAAGAGGCGCTGAATTCGACATTCGACGCGGCGGTCAATGTGAAGCGATACCAGTCGACTTCAGTGCCACGCGTCAGGTTGCCTGGAATCTGGACATCTTGACCATTATTTAATGAGCCCAAATCGGCGGCATTGCTGAGAACGTCCGTGGGATCGCTTGGGGGATCGACAGTGATCGGTCCCGTCACAGGATTACTCGAAAGCAGAGTCCTGACTTCCAGGAGTTCCGCTGACAGATTAGGGAAATTTCGTTTGCGTCTCAATGAGGTATCCACCGTCCACCATCAATCCATTCAAAGGCCCGTTTTGAAGCATCGCCGAACAGTACGCGAATCTGGCAAGTGCTTCAGCGTTCTGATGTCTGGTCGCGCTCTTTATCCGGAACGCGAAACTTCCACACAATTGTTTGTCTAGAGGTGAGCGTAGGTCGTGAATTCATTCAAATTGCGGCGAATCGCAAATCTCGACCAATTCGTCGAATTTCAAAGGATTGTCTGGTTGGATCTGTCAACATTACTGAATGTGACGAGAAGAGGGGTTCGTTCAGAAACGAACATTGAGGTTGCGGAGTGGCAACGAATTGGGGCAGATTTCGGGGTCGTAAGCTGACCATGCTCGTGCAAGACAGCGCCGTGAGGGATTTTTAGACGGCGAATTGAGCGTGGCTGACGCTGCCGTGAGTTCCGAACCCAGCGGGGAATTCACCCACGCGGACAAGCCCTGAAACCCTGCAGTTCGTCATTCGTCTGTTAAGACGACGACCTCAGCTCCCGGGTAATAGTGAGCTAGAATCTCCAGGCCGTTTTTACCGGCGTGACCCAGGCCCCTCGCGCCCCATTGGCAAAGCCCCACACCGTGACCATTCCCGGAGCCTGTAAAGACCCAGTTGGTCCCCTGCGCCGCGACCTGGAAATGATGGCTATACAACCCATTCGTGCCGAGAATTCGCCTGAAGGTCGTCGCAGGGAGGGAAACTGTTTGTTTTCCGTCCGACATGATCACGGGCGCCACACCACCTGGATGCGGAACTGGACCGACTGCCAGCGAAGTTAAGGATTCGAAACGGGATCCCTGATCCGCGAAATAGCGATGCAGCTTTTCCTGCACTTCTGCGTTCGTTCGCAGAGTTTGCCACCGATAAAGTGGGGAGTCCGCGCACCACTCGCAGATCACGCTTTGATGGGGAAATGCGGCGTCGGAAAAGAAATCACTTCCGAGTGACGTGCGTCCACTGCAGACCGCGGAATAGTAAGTGCAAAAGAGTTTCCCCTCATAAGTACAGACCATTCCCGCCGTCTCGTAGGCCAATTGCAGACTTTCGGCACTGTCACCCGCCAGCATTCGTCCGTCGCTGGACAAATAACGCCGGCCATTATACTTCTGACTGCGGGTCGAGGCGTGGAGATCGTAGAACGCGCCAGGATTTGCGTTCTGCATCTGTGCCAACGCGTAGCTACGTGCGGTAATCGCCTGGGCTTTACGGGCTTCAGGGCCAAATTCCCGAGGCATTTCCGAATCGACCACGCAGGCGACATAGTCTTCCAGCGGCACGACATTCACGAGTTGCATGCGGCCGCCAGGAATCCGGATCAGCTGCACCTTTCCTGGATATTCCTTTTCACCCACCCAGACCGCTCCATTTGCCGCAGGGGTAATTTCTAATCGGGGCGCGGAGAGTTCTCGCTGATCCCAGCGAAAGCCGTTCAAAACCAGCGTCACCGCTGTTTTGGCTTGTCGCGGCTGGTTGAGCAGAATCTGGGTCCCGCCCACCGGAGTGACCTGGAAGGGACCATCGATTTGAATGGAGACCGTAGTCACGGCTTCAGGAACCAGGCAAACACGAATCGGGCGGAACTTGGCGACGCCTTGAGGTGGCTGAATGACCAGGCGGGCTCGCTGTCCGCGCTGCCGTGGGAACAAGATCAAGGCAATCACAAACGAAAAGGCCAAGCCTGCAATGATCCACGTTCCTGTGGGTTTTCGCATCGGCTTGGCCTTTAATGATCGCGGCGCGCGTCCGGCGTAATTCTGGATTGACTTTGAACTTTGCGATTCACGGCGAGCGTCCGGTGTCAACCGGATGCTCTTTGAAGTTGTTGTTCGTGTCGAAGAAAGTCTTCCACACTCAAGAACCATTGGGCTACTGCCCACCACTCACCAGAATTTGCAATAATTCCATCAATCACCACGCAGCTTCAGACCTAAATCAGTCAGCTTGCTGCGGACTTCGTTCAACGACGTCACGCCGAAGTTCTTGCTTTCCAGCAATTCTTCCTGTGTTCGCTGCACGAGTTCGCCCAATGTTGTAATCCCCAGCCGCGACATGCACTTGCGAGCACGCACCGAGAGATTGAGATCTGCAACCGGACGGCCCATAAGAGCCTGTTCCTGCGGCGACAGGGCTTCGTTGCGATAGTAGTCCCGCGACTTGCTGTCTTTGCTGCTGGCGGCCGTCGTCTGCAGTGCCTGTCCGAGGGACAATCCCTTGGACTCGAGCATCAACTTGATTTCGTTGAGCGACGTGTCTCCGAAATTCTTGCTGCCGAGCAATTCCTGTTCGGTAATCTTCGTCAGATCGCCGAGGTTGCGAATTCCCATCTTTTGCAGACAGTTCCGGGCTCGAACCGAAAGTTCGAAGTCCGTCACCGGGATTTCCAGCAATTGACTGAGGCGTGCCTGGTTCCGCAACGACTCTTCGTCGTAGTACATGCCTTGGGCAGCATCGATATCTTTGAGATAGAGACGCGCCCGCTGATGATTAGGCTGGACTTCCAGAACTCGCTTAAAGCAATACGCCGCAGCGGGATAATTCTCCAGATCTTCGTACAATAGACCCAGATTCATCATTGCACCGAGGTACAATGGCGGCCGGGAGAGTGACCGCTCATAGAGCCGGACAGCTTCTTCATCGTTACCGCGCAACATGTTCTCTGCGGCCAGAGAGAACAAGGCCTTCGAATGGTACGGGTCCATGTCGACGGCACGTTCGAAGTATTCCACCGCACCGTATGTGTCGCCTCGATCCGAAAGAATGCAACCCATCTGGTAGCAATATTCGGCGCGTGTCGCCCCACCCAGTGGAGCGGAACTATGGACCAACTTTTCAGCTTCTTCCAATCGCCCCTGCGCCCGAATTGCCCCAGCGCGGCTCAGACGGCAATCCACGGCGTCCGCACCAAGCTTTTCAGCCCGGTCAAAGGCTTCAACCGCATCCTCGAACCGTTCCAAGCCGAGCAACACTTGTCCGTCGTAGTACTGCGCGACAGGATCTTTGTCCAATTCGGACAATAAGTCATGGGCGCGAGGCTGCTGGCCGAGGAAGTACAGCGTTACGCCGACTTTGGCCCTCAGTTTGGGAGATTTGTCGCCGGTCAGAAATTTTTCTTCCAGGGTTTGGATTTCCTGCCGGACTTCAGAATACTGACTGCGAGCAACCGCTCGCTCCAGATTCTTCGCCTGTTCGAAGCCGAACGGGCCGTCACTCTGCAGAAGTTCACGCACATTCACCGGCTGTTGAGCCACAAGTAAACTATCCTTGCTGCGTCCCATCCGCCAACGCTCCAAAGATGTGTTTGACTCTCAGGCCTTCCAGCGAGTCCAGCCAATGCCGAAACAGGACGCTGACGCCCGGTCAAACACAATAATGATTCAAGATCTGATTCTATACAATCAGCGCCCCGGTTTTGGCCGGTTCGCAATCCGGTAGAGTATAGCCGCACATCATTTAGATGCAAGCCATGCCGTCAAATCGAGTCCGGCTTATCCGAAACACCCATTTTCAAACGGGATCTTTTCGCCAGGCAGAGAAGACAAAACCCGGCTCGTCGGAGTTCGCCAACGGAAATGCACTCAGAACTTTGGACCGCCCGAGATTCGCACGAACGTCAGAACGGATCTCTTCAACTGCCGCTTCATCGAGCTTTTCGTGGGGAAATTCCTGCTTCGCAATTTGCGTGATCAATTCGGTTGTCGAACGGACTTCTTCGGTCTTGGCTTTGTCTGAAACCGGATTTGTCTCGTTCTTTTTGGCTGGCTCGTCCGCGTGGCCTGCGATGACCGCAGCCAAAGTCGATCCAGTCGCGACAGATCCCGTGAACTGACGGCGTGTCATGCGATCTGGCATAGGTCGAGTCCTTCGGAAAATGAGTAGCGCTTAGATCGTGGACCAATCGGGACAAGCCCGGCCTCGGAAATTCATTGACAAGCGTCGCCTTTAAGACTTCATACCGCGAAATCGCTTCCGATCCAACCGACACGACAATAATTGCGTTGCGTTATCGGCGGCGGCCGCAATCCCAAATTGCACCGCGTCGATCACTTCGGCTCCTTCGTCCAATGCGACGGCGATTCCTGCCGCTAGGCTGTCGCCACAACCGATCGGATTCACGACTTCAACTTGCGGCGGAATGAAATTCCAGGTCCTGCCCAGCGAACTGACCCACACCGCGTGCGGACCGTCGGTGATGACGACCCAGCGCGCCCCCTGCTCGTTCAAATCCAGCATCGCAGCTTGCAAGGCCAGATCATCAGTCAAATCTCGCCCCAACGTTTTGGCCAATTCGGCTCGGTTTGGTTTGACGAGAAATGGTCGGGCCGACAGAGCGTGCAGCAACTCTGGTCCGCGAATGTCCAGGATTGTACGCCCCGAGGTCTTCTTGACAAGGTCCAGATAATACGTCGCTGGAGTCCCTTGTGGCAATGAGCCACTCAGTACAACCACTTCCGCAGATTCTGATTCGACTTGATAAATGTCCTGGAATTCGGCCAGTTCTGCTGCGGTAAACGCACCCGTATTCTCAACCAGTTCGGTCGTTGTGCGATTTCCCTGATCGAGAATCGTCGTACAAACTCGCGATACGCTACGTGTTTGCACCCACCGCTGAGAGATACCTAGTGCGGCCAGATCCATCTGCATCGCAGAAAATGGCCATCCGCCGCCAGCCGACAGGAGCCGCGATTCAGCCCCCAGGAAATGCGTGGCCACCCCAACATTTAATACCTTTCCCGACGCATACCAGTGGGCTTCCCGAGCCCGGTTGACCTCACCCGTTTCCACGTGGTCAAATACCAGAATTTGCTGCCAGGCGGGTGTCAGTCCTGCCGCGAGAATCATTGCAAAGACTCCAGAATCTCCAGCAATTCGACATCCGAAATCTTTCGTGGATTCCCGTCAAGACTGTTGCCATGCGAACTCTGCACGATGGCCGGCAGTTGGCTGGATTGCACACCCACCGCAGACAACCGGCGCGGGATCTTTAACTCGTCCAGCAAGTTGGTAATGGTGTCCAACCCCGCTTCAATGGCAGCTCGCGGACTGGCCCAGTTGCGGCCGGTCATGACCGTCATCACGCGTGCCAGTTCCACTTGACTTGCCTCCGCGTTCACGCGAATCGCGGTCGGCAAGAGCATCGCACAAGCCAGTCCGTGAGGAACTCGACAGTGGACTCCGAGCGCCGCGGCGATACCGTGTGCGACGCCCAATCCTGAATTTGCTAAAGCCATGCCGGACAACAAAGCCGATTGAGCCAATAGTTCTCGAGCCGGTCGATCATCCGGCTGATGGAAAGCCCGACGGAGGGCCGCGACCACGCCTTCCAGGCCCCGTTGGCACAAGGCCTGCGGGATGGGCTTCGCGCGGCAGGAGATATTGCTTTCGATCAACTGCGTGAGTGCATCCATACCGGTCGCGGCGGTGACCGCGGCAGGAACGCTGACTGAAAGCTCGGGATCGATCAACACGAGCTTCGGGACCATCATGTCCGACCGCAGACTCTTTTTGAACGGCGGCGAATAAGAAGAAATGACAGCATTTTTCGTCGCTTCCGAACCCGTGCCACTCGTGGTCGGCAGGACGACGAGTGGCAATGGCTGCTGCTCAATCTTCAGGCCTTTGCCGACTCCTTCCAGGAAATCCAGCACGGAACTCCCGTGCGTATTCGTCAACAGCGCCGACACCGCTTTCGCCAGATCGATCGCTGAGCCTCCGCCGACCGCAATGACGAAATCTCCGTCGGTGATCGAACTGGCTCGCAATTGATTTACGAGCTGGTCGACGTCACTCACTTCGGGTTCATGCGTGATGGCCGCACACCGGATCGAATCAATGCCAACCGACTTGAGGTCGTCCAGAAGTGATTCAATCACGCCATTTTGATCGAGAGTCCGTGAGCCTGAAATCAGGAACGCCCTGCGACCCAGGCCGCGAACCAGATTTCCCAATTCGCTACGGCGTCCCCAACCGAATACGATGCGCGGCGGGGCGAAGAACTCATAGGCAGGGAGTGATGACAGCATTGCAGGAGGATAATTGGTGTTTGACCGATTATCAATCCTTGTGGCATGACACTCTGTGTCGTGATCAGTGAGTCAGGAGCGAAGCGACTGGCGAGGTATCATCCGCGTGATTTCACCCGATCATCAGTTCACACCAACCATTAGCTTTTTTCAGCTTTTTCGCAGAGTCAATTCCAACGCGTTCTGTTCGAAGGATGCCGCGCCAGTCGCTGCGCTTCTAGCTCGCCTCTTGCGACACGGAGTGTCGCACCACATTGGGGCCTATTCCGCACAAGCCAGAGGCTTATGCTACGACAAAGCTGGACGAACTCTGAAGCGAAGGGCTATTATCCGGCGTCGGTCTCGGCAAAGTCTGCTCAAATACAAAGCGGATGCGTCGAGTTTCTCTTTCGAACGACTTTTGGGAGTCTGTTTCCGTTGTCATTCACCTCGAGTTCTGATTCCTCCGACTTCGTTTCAGCCTTAAAGATTGGTTGCGAAGCATGCCGGACTCGGGGTTCCAGGATTCTCGTCGCCGTTTCGGGAGGGGCGGATAGCGTCGCGTTACTACGCGGCCTGACGGCCCTGCGAGAATCCCTTGAACTCGAAATTCATGTCGGACACCTGAATCACTTGCTGCGAGGCGACGCGTCGGACGCGGATGCGGATTGGGTGCTGACCCTGAGTCGAAATCTCGGTCTACCATGTCATCTGGGAACTCGCTCAGTGCTGAGCATGGCTGAACTGGGTAAGCAGGGCCTCGAAGGAGCGGCCCGGATGGCCCGCCGTCAGTTTCTGGCGCAAGTCGCCCGTGAAAACGAATGCACGCAAATCGCAGTGGCCCATACATCGGATGATCAGGTTGAAACGATTCTGCACCACATCATTCGCGGCACTGGGTTTGCGGGATTGGCCGGGATGCAACCCCTCGATTTCGGCAGTCCGGTTCCTTTTGTGCGTCCGATGCTGGCGATCAATCGCCAGCAGGTTGAGAGTTTTCTCGCGATTCTCGGACAAGACTTTCGCACAGATATGACGAATCAAGATACTGATCTAACCCGGAATCGAATTCGGCACGAATTGCTGCCCACTCTGGAGCGCGAATACAATCCTCAAGTCCGGCAAGCACTTTTACGACTGGGTCAGCAAGCCCGGGACGTTCATTCGGACGAACGTGACCTTTCTGAACAATTATTGAGCGAGTCGCTATTAGAGAGTTCTCCGCAACTCTGCCGACTGCTCTGCGAACCGTTTCAGAATCAGCCTCCGCATCGCATTCGCGAGTGCTTCGTCGGGCTCTGGAAAAAACAGAACTGGCCCCGCCAGCAAATGGGGTTTCGAGATTGGAATCGTCTCGTCGAATTGCTGCAGCAACCGGAGGGAGCGATGGATCTCCCGGGCCGAATTCACGTTCGGCGCAGAGGCGGACTACTGGTGATCAGTGTGTCACGACTCTCCGAGTCGTGAAATGATTTCAACGTGAGGCGCTAATCCAACGTTGTCGTCCGCACATTTCACGACACGGAGTGTTTGGCCAGACTACTCTGAATACGAATTCTGCTTTGTTTTCTTTCGAGCGTCGCCAATAAATCGGATGTTCTGTTTGCCTAACAGCTCTGACAGTTGTCGCTCCATTTGAGCATCTGCCGTGACACGCAGGTCTGACGAGACCGGGAATTTGAATTTCTTTTCCGGGTTCGCATCATCGAATGACTCGATCAGCACGACGACATCACATTTGCCTGGAAAGTTGCAGAGAATGCCGCGGGCCTGCACGAAATCGGCTTCCGTGTGCATGCCTTTTTGAAAACGTAAGATGACTTTTTCCGTGAATTTCTTATCCGCCGCTTCCAGAGTGATAATTTCAGAGACGACCAGGTTTGGCTCACGGTTCTTCTTATCGATTCGGCCCCGGACAAACACGATTTCTTCCGATTTGACCAGTTCGCCCTGCCGAGAAAAATCTTCTGGCCACATGATGCACCGCATGATGCCCGTCACGTCTTCCAGGTCGAAATTCACGTATTTGGAGTGGCCGTTCTTGCTCGGCTTCTTGGTTTGGGCCTTCTTGATCGAGCCAATCATGCCCCCGACCATCACTTCGGTGCGGTCTTCCAAACCGGCCAGGTCTTTGTTGACGTGCGACGCATACGCCGACAGTTTTGTCGAATGCTCGGTGAGCGGATGCGATGTCAAATAAAAGCCGATCACTTCTTTTTCGAAGGCCAGGATCTGACTGTGTGTCAATTCCGGCACTTCAGGCAGTGCGAGTGGTGCTGCGACCTGTCCTGCCTTCGTCGGCTTCTCGTCTTCATCACCAAACAAACTCTTCTGGCCGCTCAGCCGATCACGTTGTTTGGACGCCGAGCCTTGAATGGCGCGCTCAACAACCGCCAGATGCTGTGATCGTGACGCTTTGAAGGAATCCAAGGCGCCGGCCTTAATCAGGATTTCGAGTGCACCCTTCGAGAGCACCTTGGAATCCAGACGTTCGGCCAGGTCGAAGATATTCTTGAACGGACCGCGCGCCTGCCGTTCGATGGCCAGAGCTTTGACGACTGGAGTTCCCAGTCCCTTGATCGCTGAGAGACCGAAGGAGAGTTCTTTGTCACCAACAACACTAAATTCCGTATCGGACCGATTCACGTCTGGTGGATAGAGTTTCAAATTCATCCGTCGGGCGTCGTCCACGTGTTCGTTGATCCGCTCGGTGTCTTCCATTTCGCAAGACAACAGTGCGGCCATGAATTCGGCGGGAAAATGGGCTTTCAGAAACGCCGTTTGGTAGGCGATGGCACCGTAGGCCGTGGAGTGCGACTTATTGAAGCCATACCCGGCAAATTTCTCGATCATGTCCCAGAATTCACCGGCCTGCTTCTGGTCGAGACCTTCCTGCTGAGACCCCTTCAAGAATTGCTCCTTGAATTTCATCATCAAGTCGAGCTTTTTCTTACTGATCGCCTTAATACAGGCATAGGACGAGGAGAGCTCGATCCCGCCCAGGCGATTCAGGATCCGCATCACCTGTTCCTGGTACACCATCACACCATACGTCTCATTGAGAATGTCATCAATGATGGGGTGGACTTTGGGATGGGGTTCTTTTTTGTTTTTGACGTTGACATACGTCATCACCATGCCGCCTTCGAGCGGGCCGGGGCGATACAATGCCGAGGTGGCGATGATGTCCAGGAAGCTGTCCGGCCGCATCTTTTGCAGCAGATCACGCATTCCACCACTTTCCAACTGGAAGATCCCTTTTGTCTCGCCGCGTTGCAGCAAGGCAAAGGTCGCCTTATCGTCCATCGGAAATTTTTGCGGATCGATGTCTCTTCCGGTCCGCTTTTTGACGTTGATCACGGCCTTGTCGAGAATCGTCAGATTCCGCAAGCCGAGAAAGTCCATCTTCAGCAGGCCGGCCTTTTCGACCTCGGTCCACTGCGTGATGATTTCTTCCTTGCCGGTGATCCTCTGGAGCGGCACGTATTCGACAAGCGGCCGGTCACCGATCACCACGCCCGCGGCATGGGTGCCGCAGCTGCGGGCCAAGCCCTCCAGCTTCATGCCGATGTCCAGGACTTCCTTGATCTGAGCGTCATTGTTGTAGGCTTCCAGCAAGTCTGGACTTTCCTGAATGGCATCCTTCAATTTAATGTTCAGAGTTTCAGGAACGGACTTGGCCACCTCGTCGACTCGATCGAGTGGAATTTGTAACGCGCGGGCCACGTCGCGAATTACGGCCCGAGCCTTCAACGTGCCGAACGTCCCGATCTGAGCGACGTTTTCGCTGCCGTATTTCTGCTTCACATAATTGATGACCAGTTCGCGGCGATCACGACAGAAGTCGATATCGATATCCGGCGCCTCAACACGGTTCGGATCCAGGAAGCGTTCAAACAGCAAGTCGTATTTAAGCGGGCAGACGTTACTCAGTCCCAGTGTATAGGCCACCAGAGCACCGCAAGCCGAACCACGTGCCAGGCAGGGGATTCCGTTTTCGGTTGCGAATCGAGCGAAATCCCAGACGATTAAGAAATAGCTGGCGAATCCCATCTTCCCGATGACGCCCAGTTCAAATTTCAAACGGTCGAGATATTTCTGGTCATTCGCGTTTTCACCATAGCGCCAAATCAGACCCTTTTCACACAACTCCCGCAGATAATCGATATCCTTCTTCTCGTCCGGGGGGGTGAAAACAGGGAAGTGCCGCGTTTTCAGATCGAGTTGGATATCGACTTTGTTTGCAATTTCCTGGCTTCGTGCGACGGCGTCATCCAGACCGGGAAATGCTTGATACATTTGCTCGGGCGAGCGCAGGAAGAATTGGTCACTGTCGAGTCGCATGCGTTTGGTGTCGGCTCGGCTGGTATGTGTATTAACGCAGAGCAGTACGTCGTGCGCGGCAGCATCTTCCTGGGTCAGGTAATGCGTATCGCTGGTGGCCACGAGCGGCACGCCGAGCTCTTTGGACAGATCAATCGTCCCTTCGGCACACAGTCGCTGGATTTCCAGACCGCAGTTCTGGATTTCCAGGTAATAATCGTCGCCAAAGGTCTTGCGGTACCAGCCCACGACGTTACGGGCTTCGTCCATCCGATTTTCGAGGATCATTGACGAAAGTTCGGCCGAACAGCAACCCGAAAGACAAATCAACCCTTCGTGATGCTTGGCCAGAATTTCCTTGTCAATTCGCGGCTTATAGTAAAAGCCTTCCAGGAAGGCGTAAGAAGCCAGCTTGATCAGATTCTGGAAACCGACGCGATTCTTGGCCAGTAACGTCAGGTGGAAACTGGCTTCCTTGGTCCGTGAGGCGCCCCCTTTTTCGAACCGGCTGCCAGGCGCGATATAGGCTTCATAACCCAGGATGGGGTTGATCCCGCCGTCCTTGCATTTGGAGTAAAACTCCAGGGCGCCATACAGATTACCATGGTCGGTAATCGCCAGCGAATTCATTCCCAGTTCCTTGGTCTTCTTGACCAGGTCGGGGATGCGGTTCGCTCCATCCAGCAGGCTGTACTGAGTATGGCAATGCAGGTGAGCGAAAGGGCGAGCGACAGCTTCAGCCATGAGTCCATTCCCAATAGAAAACGACAGACGCCGCTGACAAATTTGTCAAACACGGGTCGCGCGGGACGAGAAGGCCTCGCCACTTTCTGATGCACGGGATCCCGGCTGTCGTGGCGGGTATTCTACACGATCCCGGGTGATCACCCAAGCGTGACGCGCATTAAGGCGAGCCGGGAATCAGCGCAATCGTTTTGATTGGCGAAGTCAATCGTCGTTTCTACGAAAGGCACGCATGAATTCAAAGCACGGCCGACTGAAATCGTCATCCCAAGTTTGGAGTAACGTCTTCAGCCGGCGCGGTGGACTTCCGCCGCAAATCGGCAATGCAAAGCAACCGACTTCGTGCGGTCAGCCTTCAGGTTTTGAAGTTGCGCTGTTTGAGCGATTTAAAACGAGAATTGAAGACCATTCCGTATTTGCAGACCAACGGGCGGCGATTCGACAGCCCAAGCCAACGGCCTGGGATTGGCCCTTGATGAATCTCACAAGCCCCAAACGGGGCGCACCCGACGCCAACCTCCAACTGGGTTTGAGACAGCTCAGGTTGCGGCCCGTTGGGGCTTGTGAGATTCATTGATCGCACTTGTCCCAAGCCGATGGCCTGGGCTGTCGAATCGCTACCCTTTGGGCCGCAAAAGCCGACAAGTCGGAACATCTGCACAATAGCCAATCAAAGAGTGCAACTTCAAAGCCTTCAGGCGGGATTCCCACTTTTCAATTGCTCACATTGGCGTCGAACACGCGGACGAGCTTCCAATTGGGTTTGTTTTCTTCAATGAACTGCTTGTGGCGGGTATGGACCTGATAATCGTCGTGGGCCTTACGGCTTTCGAAAACCATCTGCAGAGCGACATCGAAGCCACGATCATTCACTTCGCGATCCAGGTCCGGAACCAGAGTTCCCGCTGCGAATAAAACCGTGCCTGGATGAGCGGTCAGGTATTTGTTGCAGGCGGCAACCAACTTTTGCTTGGCGGCCTCGGAATTGTCATGCAGAGTGAAATAAACCATGTGCCCAATCATTTGCGTTCCAGCCATTCAATCAATCCTCGTTCAGGAAAAAAGTTCTCGCGCACCAAATCTGCCAGAAAGCGCGTGTACGTTGAAGAGTTTAATGAAAACCGCTTCGAATGCGAGTCTCGGAAAGACTGCCTCGAATTCCAGCGTCGTGAGGGATCTTGCGCGGCTGATTTCCGCGGAGCCACGTCTACGAAATCTTGGGTCTCAGCCCAGAAACCGAGCGAACCGCCCCAAACACTGGCGCAACTTCAAGATGTGGAGGCGCGACTCCATTGATCGTTATCCGACGGCGCGAATTACGGTGCCAGCCGGACAGGAGTCAATTGCTGCACGCGCAGTCGATCCGCCCGCAACTGTTGATCGAAGCCACGAGCCCCATTGATTCCCATTTGCTGGCCCACATAACGTTCCAGATTCAGTCCCGTACCACCGTCGAGATAACACAGCAGTTGTCCATTGGGCTTGATCAGAACATAGGGTGGAACGCCAGGTACAGGGTTTCTCACCCGGGCGACAATCCCCGCCCCCTGAAAGCGAGAGCTTCCAGGACTTGGTTGCGGCGTGAATCCGACAGCGCTTCCAGCGGATCCGGGTCCGTTGGCCGGATCGGGAGCTACCGCCGGCGGAGTTCCGAACACACCGCTACGTGGATCCACCTGTACGCCATTTTGATTGTTGGGACGATTCGGCAACATTCGTGTGTAGGATGGTGGACGTTGTTCGCGCATCGCCATTTCCACCGCGTTGCGCTGGATTAGCTGATCTCGCCGCAATTCTCGCAATCGCAATTCCACCAGCGGCAACATGGAAGTTCCAGTCGCTGCCTGCTGCAGTGCGAGCAATTCTGGTTCGATGGCCGACATGTCCCACTGGCTTTCGGGTAACTCCCGAATCGTCCGCATTTTTTGACCAATTGTCTGGAGTTCGCGTCGAATCGTCGCCTGATCAACTGCGGGCCCCAGTGTTCCCAGGCCGACTCCGCTGCCCAGATCGGAATACGATTCGTCCTCAGCAGGTTTCGATCTCGGAGCATGAGCGACTAACGGCGCAGGCCCTTTTTCGGGGACCACGGGGGACGCGGTCGTATGGCTGTCACCCTTTTTGGGCGTCGATTTCGCCACGGCCAAGTTGGGTTCTTCAGATGATTTGACATGCGAGTGAGCAGGTGCCGTCTGTTTTGAAGCAATGACTTTCGGTGAACCATCGGGATTCAATTCCACCAGCGAACTGCCTTTGACCCAGCGATATTCGTTGCGCGGCGGCTTGATGCGATACCAGACTTCCTTCACCTGCCGTCCACTTTTTTCCGTTTCGAGTGATTCTTCGCTCAGGATTTCGATCGTATCACCGCCGTTGAGTCGAACCTGTTCGACATCACGTTGAGTGCTATTAAAGGCTCCGACACGTACCACGACCGGATCCTTCCCGATGACCGTTCCCTGCTGGCCGTTGCGTTCTGCATATTTCGCTGGAAACCAGCTGAAGCTCCCTTCAGGGGGTTCGATCATGAACCAACCGCCAGGATCCTTCCGTAAGACTTTGACTCGTTGACCATTCGTCAATTTCAACGTGGGATAGAAGCGTTCTTTGCCAGGACCGCTGCGGGCATAGACCTCCTCTCCGGGAGCCCCTTGCACCAGAGCTTCAAAAGGCTGAATTGGTGCCGCGCCGGCGTGCGCGCACCACAATCCTGCGGCAACAGCACACACGACAAACAACTGGAATTGGCGAGGCAAATGCATGGCGGCCACCTCCCTGATGGGCTGGCGGATGGAACTGAAATCTCCCTGACAGACCTGTTCGTTTTCAGCTCAATGATTCAGAAAACTCTAAAAAATCGAGTCAAACCAGCATCTTGTCAGAGTTTATGAAATCGGAAATATAGGAACGACGCGACCATTCCGCGCACCGCGCGGTCTGGTCGCTCAGCAATTGGGGGAAATTCTGTTCCGCAATCCAGGAAACACACGATTAGGAACGGCAGGCAGGATTTTTGACTTCAAGGAATGCGGATTGGTAATGCATTCCGGCAAACTCGACAAGATCAATCTGAGTCTTGTACCGAACCAAGTTTCCCGGCTGATGCAGTTTACTGCCCCGGAATCACTTGCACGTCCGAATTTTTGATTCGCCGCAACGCCATGATCGTCGGTTTATCTCCGTGATCGTCCTTTCCGCCGAATTCTTGTGGCAAATGTGACGAAGACGAGTAACCAGTCGCGCCAAAGCCCTGGGTCTCCAGGATGTCGCCTTGAAATCGATAGAGAAAGCAAATTGAGCGATCGGTCGGAGCATTAGGTGAAGCCATCGCGGGAGCTGGGCCCGGCCGCCCATCGGAAATGTGCCCATATTGTTCAAATTGCCGGATCTGGATAAATTTTGTCGTTTTGGTTTGCCCCAAATTCACAACGCCACGACATCTCACTTGACCATTGTTGTGGACCATGAACAGCCGGCCATCGATCGTCCAACGATCGAGAGTCGGCGGTGGCCCCAATTTCGGGTCAATCTCTTTGAGTTCATCCTGGATCCAGTTTCCTTGCAATGCAGCGAGCTCGGCATTTGTGATCGCTGCTTTTTCCATCTCGATGGGGTCGGTTGTGATCTCGTCGCCTTCCTGCATGAAATCAACCCGCGAACCGGGGATTGGCTTACACGCCGAGCGATCTGATTGAACGGCGATCACCTCCAGGCAACCAATACAATCCTTCAAGTTGTTCGATTCGTCTGGTGCGTCGGATGGTCTCCTGGACGGTCGAAAGACATTCAGAGTCTGTCCAAGCGTCAGGCCATCGTCGACTCCCAATGAGATTTCTGTATACCCCTGCAAATCGACACTGAGAATTCTTCCCGCAAACTTAACCGGCTTTTGAACGGGCCGTGATTTGATCGCCACTTGTCCTCTACCTCTAACAGGACCCATTATGTTTCCCACGGTGCGAGCTGAGGGATCGGATTCTGGCTCAAACTGATTTTTGGCGCTCGAATCAGGATCGTCATAAGTTGGAACCGTCGGAACTCGATAATTGTTGACCTGCGCGGGCGTCATCAGCTTCACTCGGGACGCGGCAGCATTCGACGTATCGGCTTCAGTGTCCCACTGCAGGGGGTTCTCAATGTTCAGCAAGTCCGCCACGCGTTTCTGAACAATCTGATCCTTCAGTTGCTCCCGTTGGGCCAATGACGCCCTGAGCTTCTCCATCCTGATTTCGAGTACTTTGAGTTCGTCAATTCGCTGGCGATGTTTCAGCTCAAAATGTTTTGCGGTGACTTGCTCCAATTCGTTTCGAATTCCCGGCTGTTCGGCAGGAGTCGCGGTGCGGTACTTCCGCACCAGACCCTGCTCTTCATTCGCCAATTTTGTGTCTGAAGCAGCGACAAGTGGCGTCGAGATCGCCAGTATTGCACTAATCAGTTTGGCTTCCTCCAGCGTCACAAGAATGGTGAGATTGTCACCGTGTTTCGCGAACAAACTAAAAATCAGATTTTGTCCCTGTTGAGCGAGCCGTTCGCTGACATGACTGAGTTGTGCTCTTGTGAGCGTCACCACCTGCTTACCTGCGGGGATGGGAGGAAGAGGAACATCGGGGACATTTGAAGCAGGTGCGGGCTTCATTCTTGCAATCGCACTCGCGACCACGTCAGCGGGAAAAGCCACACTGCCGCCTCTGGAACTTGTGTCCTGACCTAATACGAGTGCTTGAACAACGCCGCTTTGGTACAAGACGCTTCCGGGCAACATGATCGTATCGAACCGAAGCTTCAAGTTCGCCTGCGACGTGCTCTTGTTGCGTTCCAATTCTTTCGAGATTAACTTGGATGAAGCAGCCTGACGGAGACCCGGGATCGCCTCACTTAAGCGGCATGTTTCGCCAACGTTCAGCGCGCTATTAGAACTGGGAAATGTGATGAATTCTGAGTTTTCAGGAAAACTCGAAGTGATACCCCACATCGCTAAGCCAGTTTGCTCATCCAGAAACGCGTAACCCACTTCAAAAGTTTGCCCATGACGGTAGACCACGGTTGATTGGAAGGGCGGCAAAATCTGTTGGGTGAAAGCCACAGGAATCAAAAAATGTCCCTCGGCATCAATAAAGGGAACGACGATGACGTAATGGTCGCCATTCTGCAGCGTGTAGTCGAACAGCCCCATTCCAGGAGGCAACTTTTGCCCACGAATTTGTGCCATTTGCTGCTCGGTCGTCGGCTGCGGAATCCCAGGTAGCATCAAGCCCGAACAAAGTCGATTCGTAATCTCGACAACACGCTTGGCGGAGATGGCATAAGCGACGTGCGTTTCAGGAACTCCGATCACGAAAGCCACAAATTCGCCTTGTTCGATCATCAACGGTCCAGGAACGATCGTCGGCAGTGGGCTGTTTCCCGATTCCGCCACACCCCACTGCTGCGCGTTTGTTAACTTTTGTTTATTGAATTCTGTTGTGACATCAATAACTCCCAGTTGCATCCCCGCTTTGCGTTTGACTTCGAACGGATTTAATTTTGTATCAAGTTCCAGTAACTCTGCGGCGGTCTGAAGCGGCAATGCGGTTTCCGTATTCCAGATATAGCGATAGGCACAGTGCAGGTCAGTTTCCAGTAATGCCAGGCCAGTCTCTGCATCGCGGCAGAGGGGGCGCGCTGTCAACGGCGTTGTGCCGTTGGAGGCAGGTTCGGACAGCCCTTTGACAAACACTTTCGAGACCTCACAACCGTTTTCGTCTACCGGGAGCACCGCGATCAGATACTGATCCTGCCGGATGAACACGCCCGTCGTTGTGGCCCGTTTTTCTTTCCCGGCGTATTTGAGTTCTAACGCGACGATCGGGCTTTGCACCGTCTGCCGCACCTTCACAGCTTCCGTTGCATTTTTCGTCGGATCCAACGGTTTCACAGGCAGTGCAGGGTTTGGCAGCGCCCGATCCTCCGAGTACCCGTACTTAGCCCCACACATCAGACAGGCCAAAGCCAAAATCGCGAATCGAGTGTTTCGGAACATCAGAAGACTCCTCAGAATCATGTCACTTGGTCGCTGTGTTATTCTCGTTGCCAGGACGCAACACGAAGGCGATGGCACCGAATATTTATTGTTGTTCATTGATCCCCCCATCCAATGGGTGGAAAGTGCGAGGGTTCACGATCAGTCCCGTGACTCTCGAATTTCACAGATCGGGCAATTGAAATCTGAAATCTGAAATATCTCAAATCTCAAATGCCATTTGCCTTAAGTTCCTGTTCTAGATGATCAATTCCCAACCTCAATTCCAGCACGTCAGGAGTCAATCGATCTTCCCACGCCCCGTTGGTGCCAGAATCTGATCCAGAGACTGGCGTTTGCACTGGCCCCTCTGGAGTCGTCGCGGGGAATGCATCAGTCTGAGTCACCACACTGGCCTGCGAGACCTCTTGAGCTGGTTGCCAGCAAATCCAAGTCGCAATACTCAGCATCGATGCAATCGGAACTGCGATCCAGATCCACCACCGGCCACGCAATCGAAACCGGTGCTGTGGCACGGATTTCGGGAGCGGAACCATCGTTGGTTGTTGGACATGGGCCAGGCAGCCACTCAAAATCTCTGCTAAATGTTTCGCCGAGCCAATACGTTCGGCCGCGTGCTTGTTGAGCAATGCGGCGATGACGGCCCATAACCAGACGGGAACAGACGGATTGATCTCGCGCAAGGGACGCGGTTCGCTCTCGCAGATCCGCCGCAAAATCGCCAACGTGCTTTCAGCCCGAAATGGGGGATGTCCTGTACACATCGCATACAGCACACTTCCAAGACTGAACAAGTCGGAACGATGATCGACCGGTTCGCCTTTTGCCTGTTCGGGCGACATGTATTGTGGCGTCCCCGCGATGACTCCGCTGCGCGTCACACTGGCGTCATCAACCGCCCGTGCCAGGCTGAAGTCGGTCAGCAGCACTCGGTCGACATTCTTTTCCAGAAGGATATTCGCCGGCTTGATGTCACGATGAACCAGTCCTTGAGCGTGCGCGGCGGCCAATCCTTCCGCGACCTGAAAACCGATTCGCAAGATTTCTGTGATCTCCAGCGGTCCCACCCGGTCGAGTCGCTGCTGTAACGATTCCCCCGCCACAAACGGCATCACCAGATATGGCAGGCGATGGGTCGCATTGACGGAATGAATTGCCACAACGTGTTGATGGACGACCGCTGCCGCAGCTTGTCCCTCGCGAGCGAATCTTTTTCGCGCTGCGCCGCTGCTGGCCCATTGTGGTGCCAGGACTTTGATCGCGACATACCGATTCAAATCGTGATCATAGCCCTTCAGGACGACCCCCATGCCCCCACGGCCAATGATCTCAAGAACCTCGTATTCTCCCAAACGTCCCAACATGGCGGGATTATCAGACGGGTCCAGAAAATCTAAGGACACGGTATCGACAGCGTCCGGGCCCGCTAACTTGGAAGTCACCTCTTCGGTCAAACCACTCAGGAATTCTCGAGTTTGATGCCACCAGGTTTCGTCGGCCGCGAGACCTTCCAATTGCTGGCGGCACCGGGGGCAGACGTCGAGATGCCGAGCGAGCTCTGCCTGTTCAGAGTCACTGAGACCATCGTCAATCAAGCGTTGCAGTCGTGCGGCATCGCAGCGGAGTTTGGAAGCAAACATCACAAAGTACTCAAAGGATCGAAGTCGAGAAATAACACTGCACTGTGAATCAAACGGGTCAGAACCCGCGCATCAATTACCGTTGTGACTAGTGACAAGTATTCATCAGCCCCGGAGGGCGACGCCGTGAAGGATTTTGGTGGCTGAATTCGTGAGAATTTGGGCCGATCGACGTGTTTCGCCCGAAATCTCACGATTTCAGCTACGCGGAATGCGCCACAATAAAATCCTTCACGGCGTAACCCTCCCGGGTGGGTGAGTTCAGAAACTTATTAATTCTCCAGTCCAAAGCGACGGAGCCCCTTCTTCTGCGAATGGCTCAGGAGGCCACGTGTTATGCTAAATCACCTGCGAAACCTCCTGCACTTTCTTTCGCAAACGCGACATGATGCGGCTGCGTGAAACATAAATCACACCGGCTGCAACACCCAATTGATCTGCGACTGTCGCGACATCTTGTCCTTCCACAGTGGTTCGCCAAAAGGCCTGCCATGTCGCTTCACGAAATTCGTTTCGAATCTGTAACGCGGCCCACTGGAACATTTGACGCTGCTGTTCCTGGTCAAAAGTCGCCGACTCGGCATCGTCCGCTGGAATGGCTTCCAGGAACTGACGGAAGTCCGAATCGCCGAACGCCTGAGGCCGGCGTTTCTGGCGGATCAACATGTTCACCGTCACATTTCGCGTCACCCGATTCAGCCAACCTCGAAACGAACCGCGGCCCGGGTCGGGCTGCCAGGTCTCGATGGCCTTTGCCACCGCCATCAAAACCTCTTGCGTCACCTCATGGGCATCGGCATCCTGGATGCCACGGCGGCGAGCCAGACGGTAGATCAGGGGTTGGTAAATCTCCAGAAACTCGTGCCACGCCCGCTCCTGTTGCGGCTCGCGCAACCGCAGGAGCAGGCTCGGTCGTGTTTCCGGAGCAGAATTCATGCATTGATCTCCGAATCGACGCTGGAAAAGGCCGAAGAGGTCCAGATAAGTTGAAATCAAAACAGAAGTGATGCGACTCTTATACTTCGTGTGGATAAAAATGTCACAGGATGGCGAGGTCACAGTCCGAACAGGGATTACGTATCGCAAATTCGTCAGGCGAATTACCAAACTCCAGATCGGACATCGGGAAAACGCAGTCGTCAATTGCGATTCCGTTCCGAATGTCTCTGGCAAACGTCTGCAAGTATCTCAATCGACGTAGTCTTTTTCTTGCACGGAATCTGAAAAAAACTCGCCCAATTGTCGTTACAGCTTACCAAGCAAGAAGTTGCAACTTCAGGCGGCATGCCCTGTTGGCAGTGAGACGATAAACGCAGAGTCTGTGGCCCGAGCTCGACTTGCGCCAGGGTTAACGCCACAGCCGAAGTGAACATGTCGCTACCTGGATCTGGAAACTTGCTCGCCCATCCGCTATCGTTTCTGGCACCTCGCATTTTCCGTACGGACCTCATTCGGTCTGGCACTTCAATTCTGGGCTTTCCCGGAGACTCTGTTCATGGCATTTGATCGTTCACTAGCTCAAGACCTGGTTCAGGCTTCCTTTTATTCTTATGACTTTGACTTGGCCCATTTCGCTGGTCCAGTCACGGTTTTGGAAGACATTCACGAACCTGGCTTTGCTCCGACATCCAACGCCAGCTTGCTCGAATTTCCAGACAAACGCGTCCTGGCGTTTCAGGGAACGATCACAGAATTCCGGCACGGGAAATTTGATTCGGAATTGCTCTCACTGATTGACTGGGCACAGAATTTCAAGGCCTTACGCAGGCCATCCGCGTTGGTGCCGGGTGAAGTCCACGATGGCTTTCTCAACCAACTCCTCTTGATTTGGGATCAAATTGTCGCGGCCTTGAATGCGGTCGGCAAAAACAAACCTCTGTTTATTACGGGGCACAGTCAGGGTGGAGCAATCGCTGCGATTGCGACGAAGGCGCTCGAATTGAAGATGATCGATGTCCGTGCGACCTACACGTTTGCGGCACCGCGCGCGGGCGACGGGACATTTCGCGATTCGGTTCAGACACCCGTATATCGCCTGGAATTCGGCGATGACATTGTGCCGCACGTCCCATTGCAGTTGATCGTCAAAGAGTTTCTGGCCGAACAACATGGATTCTTAGGGGGAATCGCCCAGGACTTGCTGGGCAAATTGCTCGACAACTTCAAGGAGGACGACGGGTACGAAGCCGTCGGAAATTTGATTTACCGGCGGCCTGATGGGCCGCTTCAAATGGGCTTGTCTGCGGCAGACGAGACGAGCTTGGCATTGGAACGAATCAAGCTCCTGGCCAAAGGCAAATCGAACCTCGCCGAGCACCATCATTTAAGTAATTATCTGAACATGATCACAGAGGACTAGCTCGACCGGATTCGGCGGCTTTGTCGATTACTGTTTTGACGAGATGGAAAGACTGGGATGCGCAAACTCAAGTGCTGGAATTATACAACTGAAATGAGTTCGCCACTCCTGAGATCAAAGCAGAAATTATCGAATATCTGACGCTCTTTGCGGAACAGAATGCGGATGTTTCCATTCCGAGTCAACATGCCCTGAAGAGTGCTCGACAAGCGGTGGCGAGTCTCAAGCGGCTACGCCGTTTGGATCCAAATGCCTTTGATGAACCTTGATTCGTGAGCGACGAACAATTTGCTCCTCAGCATTTGTCTCCATCATTCTTCCATGATCATCCTGCCTTTTCCCCTCCATGATCCTGCCACACCTCGTGACAGATGAATTACGAAGGGGAGCGCGAGCCCCCCAGTTCGGAGTTTTCAGAGAATTTGGAACCGAACGCGATCGCGTGTCGATAACGAGCGCCAGACCCAACCGTGACAAATGCCTCTGAGAAGATTTACGCCCCCTCCCAGTCAGGTTATGATCGAGGGTTCCTGAAGCGTATTCACTTCGACCGCATTAACCGAACGGGTTCGGGAGGATGAAGCACTTGAGGAGCGGGAAATTCAGGACTTACTCCACAATGGAGATCGCGGTATGCAGTCAAAAAATGCAGGGTCTGCTCCCAATCGACTCGGGTGTTCGGGGTTTCGCGCGCTGACGTCGCGACGGCAGGCGATTCAGGCAGGTGTGTGCGGCGCTCTGGGACTCTCGTTGGGTGATTTGTTTCGGTTGCAGGCCCGAGCAGCTGAAACTGTCGCCGCGGGGGCGACTCCCAAAGCACTGAGCGTCATACAACTCCATTTGCCCGGCGGCTTTCCGCAACAGGAATCCTTCGATCCGAAACCCGAAGCGCCCGTCGAATATCGGGGCTCGTTTGGCGTCGCGAAAACGAAAACCGGTGAAGTTTTCAGTGAGAATCTTCCCAAGACTGCTGCAATTGCCGATCGCGTCACCGTCGTTCGCAGCGTTGTCGGGCGGATCCCCGATCATCAACAGGCTACTTACCATCTTTTCACGGGCTATACCCCGACGACGGTGATCGATTACCCTCAGATGGGATCGATCATCTCCCACGAGCTTGGACCGCGTGGCATTTTGCCGCCCTATGTCGCGATACCAACCAATAATTCATTTGCTGGCGGTACCGGATTTCTGCCAAGTACATTTGGTTCATTTGATCTCAACGCCGATCCCGGACAGAGGAATTTCAAGGTCCGCGATTTTTCGATTCCGGAAAGCGTGTCGACCGAACGCTTCGGACGCCGTAAATCGGCTCGCGAAATCGTCGAAAAACGATTGAGGACGCTGGAAGCCGATCCGGCGATGCTCGATACCATGGATGATTTCTATCGTCGAGCTTACACCCTGCTGACTTCGCCTTCCGCTCAGCAGGCGTTTTCGCTGGATTCCGAATCGGAATCGACGTTCGCATTGTATGGCCGAGATGTCAAAGGCCAGGACAATCAACTGGCGGGACTGGCAGGCCGGTTGATGCTGGCGCGCAGGCTGGTCGAATCTGGCGCGCGATTTGTGACCGTGACTTACGGCGCGTGGGATTGTCATGTCAACGTAAAAAAAACGTGCGCTGATCAGATGCCGGCTCTCGACCAGGCGATCTCGGGGTTGGTCACAGATCTCGCCGATCGAGGGTTGCTGGACACGACGCTGTTAATGGTGACTTCGGAATTTGGCCGCACGCCACTCGTCAATACCACCAGCGGGCGTGACCATTGGGCTCGAGTCTATTCGATGTTACTGGCGGGCGGCGGATTGGCCCGAGGCCTGATGTATGGCGCCAGCGACGCAACAGCCGCGGAGCCTGCCCGTGACGCCGTTCCATTGGAAGACATTTTGTATACGATCTACCATCAGCTCGGAATCAACGCGGACAAGGAACTGGTTGCATTCGGCACGCGTCCCATTGAGATCATCAACGGTGGAAAACTCGTGAAGGGATTGCTGGCTTAAGTTTTTGCAGCATCGTCGAATGATGATGACTGCAGGCCGATCATTCAAATTGCTCGCCTTGGACAGGAATTGCAGAACGAGAGAAACGATTCTCCGATCCCCCAATCAGGAATGCAGCAACTTATCTGCTTTTCGGTCTGAATTTGCGCTGATTAGCGGAGATTAGTGTTCCCAATTTGCATCGTCTCTTCCTGCAGTCGGCTACCCACCGTTTGAGAATTCAGAATTTGGAATGTTGAACACTAAGCTCCGCTAATCGGGGAAATTCTTGCTGGCCACTTTTTTGAATCGCAACGAGATGAAGATCGCGTCAAGTTTTATGCATCACTATGAAATGGCCAGGCGAATCAATCGAATCACACGTTCTCGTGTTGTGATTGTTGGTTTGCTGTTTGGGACTCTCGTCTGGTCCCAATTCGCAACAGCCAACATGCTGTTTCACATCGAAGTCGTTACTCCACGCGTGGGTCAGCGGGGCACCACGGTAGAATTGCTGATTCAGGGCGCGTGTTTGGCGAATCCTCGTGAAGTGGTGTTCTATCGTCCGGGAATCCGCGCGATCGAGATCGAAGCACTGCCGAAGCTGCAATATCCC
Source organism: Planctomycetaceae bacterium (assembly GCA_028291565.1). Lineage (GTDB taxonomy): Bacteria > Planctomycetota > Planctomycetia > Planctomycetales > Planctomycetaceae > JAKFVC01. Next base: position 27,989 of record JAQGHT010000557.1, read on the forward strand.
CAGGGGCGGGCACACGGCGGACGGGCTGAAGAGCAGGTGCGTTGCCGGTTTGAAATTGCACCAGACTGCCCGCTAGGAGAACATCCGTTTCGGATTCGCACGGCGACAGATTTGACTTCACTCGCTACATTTCAAGTAACACCTTTTCCAGTCGTTGATGAGAACGAAAAGGGAAATAATTCCAACGACACCCTGGAAACGGCGTTGCCTGTGACTCCGAATGTGTCCGTACGCGGTCGCATTGGCCCCAGCAATCGGGGAGATGTCGATCTGTATCGAGTGCCTGCGGTTGCCGGAGGCCGATTGTCTGTTGAAGTCGATTCGGTACGGATTGCCGAAGACCATTACGGTGGTTCCGAATTCGATCTCGCGGTGCGAATTCTCGACGAAACCGGACGTGAATTGGCATCAAATGATGACAGCGCACTGCATGTTCAAGATCCGTTGATCGCCGTCAAGCTGCCACGTGACGGAGTCGCCTACGTCGAAGTCCGGCGTTCCCTCTACACGTCTGACGACCGTCCCTATTGCGTCCATATTGGTACCAATCGACGTCCGCTGGCGATCTATCCTCCGGGCGGACCAGTAGGCACACAAGTGAATGTCAAATTGCTTGGCGATCCACTGGGCGAATTGACAGAGACACTGGAAGTCCCTGCAAAAGCCGGGAACTTCGAGTACTTTGGAGATGCGCCCTCAGCACTGACATTGCGGGCGGCGGCGTTCGGGAATGTTCTGGAAGATGTCGATACTCCTGAGACGCGTGTCAGCCAGTTACCAATCGCCGTCAATGGCATTATCTCGGAACCGGGCGACATCGACGGTTTTCGTCTGTCGGTCAAGAAGAGCGACCGCTTGCGGGTCCGAGTATTTGCCCGGACGCTGGGCTCACCAATCGATCCTGCCATCCGCATCCGCCGGGTCCCGACAACACGTTCTGATGTCAGTGACAAAACACAGAATGTTGCTGGCAAGCAGGACGCGACCGGAGACGCGATCGAATTAGTCGCGGACGATGCGACGCTGAACGATCGTGATATCTTCGGTACCGGGTTCCGTGCCGGCGGCGGTTTGAAGGATGTGCTGGATCCATCAGTCATCTGGCAGCCCGCTGCAGATGGTGATTACATTCTTGAAGTTTACGACACCTTGGGACTGGGATCGGCCACGGGTGTTTATCGCGTTGAGATTGAACCTGCTGTGGATTCCGTGCATGTCTTGTTGCGAAGCACGGCCTTTGACTGGGTGGAATGCATGCGTGTGCAGAATCTGGCGGTTCCCCAGGGCAACCGCTGGACTGTCACTGTCAGCCTGCCGCAAGGACAAGGGAGCAAGTTCCAGGGAGAACTCGAACTGGTTGCCCAAGGCCTTCCGCCTGGGGTGCGCTGCATCGTACCTAGAGTTCAAGCCGGGCAAATGGCGGTTCCGGTTCAGTTCCTCGCCGACGCGACAGCCCAGCCGGGCACCGCGCGGATCCTGCTCGAAGCACGACCGGTTGATACGACTCAGAAGATCGAAACGAGTTGCCAGCAGGCACTGCCGTTTATCAATCATTCCGGTGGCGATGCCTGGAGAACAGTGCGGCTGGATCGGTTTGTCTTGGCCGTCACGGATACGGCCCCCTTCACGATCAGTATCGCGCCACTGTCCGCGGCATTGGTCCAAGGTGGGGAATTGGCTATTCCGATCAAAATCACTCGCCGGCCGGGTTTCAACGAGCCCATTGAATTTCAATGCGAATGGCTGCCAAAGGGAGTCAACGGACCTCCGGCCGCGACCATTGCCAGCGGCGAAAATGAAGCCGTATTGCGAGTCTCCGCCGAGCCCCAGGCGCCCGTCGGCAAATGGCCCTTCGTCGTGATTGCGTCAACAACGCAAGGCAACGGCCATCCTTATCTGGGCGCTGGAATCATTCGCGTCTCGTCCGAAATGGTCGAGTTGCCGATTGCCGAACCATTCGTGATTCTGGCCAGCCGGCCGGAAAGCGTGCGACGTGGTGACCACGCCAGGTTTCTGTGGAACGTACAGCAGAAGAACCCCTTTGAAGGATCCGCGCAAGTGCGGTTGTTGGGATTGCCGAAGGGAGTTCGCGTCGTTGAGCCGCTCCCGACGCTGACCAAGACATCGACTGAGGTCGTGTTTGACATCGAGGCCAGTGACGAGGCGCTCTTAGGCCGCGTCAGCGGGTTAAGTTGTGAGTTGATCGTCCGGTCCGGCGGTCAGGAGATCCGCCAGCGAACGGGAAATGGCACACTGCGCATCGATCCCGCGAAAGTGAGTACGCCATAAATGACTCGCCAGTTCAATTCCAACGCTTCGAAATTCGCAAGCGCTGGTGTTCGGAATCCAATGTTGCAGCGAAAGTTTGTTTGGATGTCGTATTTCAATTTCACAACTCGAAAAAAACAGCCGGATGTCTTAGCCGTCGGAACTTTGATTGTTTCGCTGTGCGTCGTTTTTGGACTTTGCCTCCCGAAATGGCAAGATCAGGCGGCTGCTGCGGAAAAGCAGACTTCCGCTGCCGTAGCGGTTGCCGATAAACAGACATCGGATTCCCCACCGAGCTTCCGCCGCGATGTCATGCCCATCTTCTTCCGGGCTGGCTGTAATTCGGGCACCTGTCATGGCTCAGCACGCGGTAAGGACGGTTTTTTGCTGTCCCTTTTCGGTTTCAATCCGAAAGGGGATTACGAACGGGTGACCAACGAAATCGTGGGTCGCCGGGTCAACACCGCCGTTCCCGAGCAGAGCCTGCTGTTGCTCAAAGCAATCGGCGCGGTCCCACATACCGGTGGCAAGCTCTTCGATCGTGATAGTGACTATTATCGCACATTGCTACGCTGGATCACGGCCGGAGCGCCGGATGACGCGGCGTCGATTCCGGAGACTTTGGAACTCTCACTGTCAAAAGACCGGTTGGTTTTCGAACAAGCGGGTGCGATGGAGTCCCTGCGTGCCGTCGCACGAGCCAGCGACGGTTCGAAGCGCGATGTCACTGCATTGGCGCGGTATTTGACCAACGACTCCAGCGTCGCGACGATCGATTCGAACGGTCAAGTCAAAGCCGTTGGGCCCGGAGATACCTACGTCTTCGCCCGATTCAATCGATTTACGATTGGAACCGAAGTCATTGTCTTACCTTCGGCGACGGGGTTTACATGGCCAAATCCGCCAGTCAACAACTATATCGACGAGCTGGTATTCGACCGCTTACAAAAGCTGCGAATCGCGCCCTCTGAATTGTGCGACGACGAATCATTCCTGCGTCGCCTGATGCTGGATCTCGTCGGCCGGCCTCCGACCGTCGAAGAATACCAGGCCTTCATGGCCGCGCCGAATTCAGATAAACAGAGCAAGCGCGCTGCGAAAATCGATGAACTGCTGGCGACCGATGCCTTTGCGGATGTCTGGACTGCGATCTGGGCCGAACAACTGCGGGTCATGGGAGGCAACTACGCTCCTGACGCCACACATCTTAAAGCGGCAGACGCCTATTTCACCTGGATTCGGCAACAGATGCGTTCCGGACGGCCACTCAATGAATTCGTGGCCGATATGGTGGCCTCTTCGGGCAGTAATCTGACCAATGGTCCGGCCAACCTCTATACGATGCTGGTTCATCGGCCTCGTTTTGAACCCAAGGTTTTCGCGTCCGACTTCTCCCAACTTTTTCTGGGCGTGCAGATTCAATGTGCCGAGTGCCATAACCATCCGTTCGACCGTTGGACGATGGATGACTATTACGGCTTAGTGAGTTTCTTTACGGGTGTCCGGCGAAAGAATGGGGCCGAATCTCGGGAGTGGTTAATCTACGCGGATCCTGCCGCATCGCCGGCGCGGCATTTGATCGACGACCGGCCGATGCCGGCGAAAGTATTGGGGGGCGAAAGTCCGGTGGAGAGCAGCAGCGATCCCCGCCGGGCCCTGGCTCAATGGTTGACTTCGCCCGACAATAAAATGTTCAGTCGAAATCTGGCGAACCGCATTTGGGCCCATTTTCTGGGGCGCGGCATTATTGAACCGGTGGACGATGTACGAGTTAGCAATCCGCCAGTCAATGGACCTCTATTGACGGCGTTATCGGAACACCTGGTCAAATCCGGATTCAATCTGCGGGCTCTGGTTCGAGATATCTGCAACTCGCGGGTCTATCAGCTCAGTATCTCACCGAACGCTTCCAATGCCCGCGACACGCGTCAGTTTTCGCATGCTCGGCTGAGGCGGTTGCGTTCAGATATCCTGTTGGACTCCATCGTGGCGGTGACTGACAGCCCCCGTAATTTTGACGGCTTTCCAGCGGGCACGAAGGCCGTCGAATACTATCCCCGGTCCAGCGGCGGGACTGAAGGTCCGAATTTCGGTGATGCCTTCTTCGCGACATTTGGACGTTCCAGCCGAGCCACCATCTGTGCTTGCGAGACCAAGCGGGAGCCGACACTCTCACAAGCGCTGCATCTGGTCGCCGGAGATACGCTCCGCGACCGCCTGGCAAGTGGTGGCGTGGTGCAGAAACTGGTTGAGACCAAAGCGACACCGGAAGAGATCATTGATGGATTATTCATTCGGGTCCTGAGCCGTCATCCCACCACTGGAGAGTTGACGGCAACCCGGGCTTTGGTCGGCGAGGCGATCAAAGATCAGGCTGCCTATGAAGACATCTTCTGGAGCTTGTTGAATTCGACCGAATTCGGGTTCAATCATTAGTGATATCTGGACAAGCACGCGCCACCGGGCTTGCCCCGGTGGGTCCACGGCCTTTGCACTACTTTGTATAAAATTGATCAGCCGCGGTAACTATCGACCTGAAACGCATCAACTGAAGTTTGCGTAAGTTTTAGCGATAGAAATCCCCTGGTCGACAACTTCGCCTGACTTGAGACCTTTATAATGCATCGTTTGCTCCGATTGACTGTCCTGCTCCTGTTCGCCGGCGGCTCAACGTTCGCGGCTGACAAGCCGGTGACCTACGATGAACAAATCCGGCCGATCTTGAAGCAATATTGCTTCAAGTGTCATGGAGAAGATCAACAGAAGGCCGACCTGAATCTGTCGGCTTTCCGTTCTGTCGTGAAAGGTGGCAGCGCAGGCAAAGTTGTCATTGCCGGCCGGGCGAGTGCCAGTTTGCTGTTTCAAGCAATTACCAACGAAGATGCAGCCGCTCGGATGCCGCCGAACAATCCGCCGCTGCCCGCGGAAAAGATCGAATTGATTCGGGCCTGGATTCAGGATGGTCTGAGGGAATCGAGTGGCAGCAAATCGCTGGGCACCGCTCGCGACCTGAGCTTCAAGCCCAGTGCTGGCGTAATGGTGAAACCTGACGGACCGCCCCCCATGCCGGTCAATCTTCCAGAAATCGCCGTGCCGCCAACGGTTCGTCCGATGCCGGTGATTTCGATGGCTGCCAGTCCCTGGGCCCCGTTGCTGGCGGTCTCGGGATATGAACATATTCGTCTGATCGATCTGGCAACCCAAAAGCCCATTGGCGTGCTTCCCTTCCCTGAAGGCGAGCCTCAGGTCTTGCGGTTCAGCCGCGATGGGAAGGTCTTGATGGCGGCCGGCGGACGACCAGTTCAATCGGGAAAAGTGGTACTGTATGACATCCAGAGTGGCAAACAGCTGGCTGCAATTGGCGACGAGATTGATGCGGTACTCGCGGCGGATCTCAGTCCTGATCAGAAACTCGTGGCATTAGGTGGCTCCGGGCGTGTGGTCAAAGTCTTTAGTACTGAAGATGGAAGCCTGAAATACAAGATCAGCAAGCATACCGATTGGATCACGGCGCTGGCCTTCAGTCACGATGGGAAGCAATTGGCGACAGCGGATCGGGCTGGCGGTATTCATCTATGGGATGCGAATTCGGGCGCCATTTTGCTGTCGCTGGCCGAACATAAGCAGGCCGTACGGACTCTCAGTTGGCGAAGTGACAGCCAGATGCTGGCATCGGGAAGTGAAGATGGCTTGCTGGTCTGGTGGAACACGTCTGACGGCTGGCCCGCAATTTCCAAGGGCAATGCGCATCCTCCGGCGCGAAAACCTGGAGTTTACGGCAAACTTCCCAATGGGGTTCTGTCCGCGGTTTTCGATCCGCAGGGGCAGCTGTTCAGCGTCGGCCGGGATCGCCTCGCCCGCCTGTGGGATGCGGGCGGAAATCAGGTTAAAACATTTGATGTCTCCAATGCGATTCCAATTCAGGCGGCAATCAGTTTTGACGGGAAATTGTTGATTGCGGGCGATTCAGTAGGGATGTTGCATTACTGGCCGGCCGGCAAACCTTAAGTAAACAAAGAACCTGCCGAGCCGTGGGAGTAAACCCACTGGTTCTTCTTGGACGCACACAGACAACCGATTCCCTGGCCTGAAACTCAAGTTTTGAAGTCGCACTCTTATGGCTTTTTCGGCTAGGTCCCGTCAGATGTAACGATGAAAAACAAGTGTCGTCGAGCGTGATGACGCGGAATTTTGCAATTTGATCATGAGGTTTTTCCGACTTAGTGTTGGGTATTGAGATGGAAGGTTTGAGCGAGGTCGA
>JAQGHT010000564.1 GCA_028291565.1 Planctomycetaceae bacterium
GAAACGGCGACCGACGTCTTTGTGCATGCCAACCTTGAGCCTGGCATTCCTTTGAAGGAACAGAATGAGGCCTGGCTCCGTTGGTCGCGTTTTACCGGACGGGAAGAGCCCCTGGAATCTGGCCAACGAGTGATCTGCGGACACACAGCCCAGAAATCCGGCTTACCGGCACCGATCCGAGGTTGGGTCTGTATTGACACGCACGTCTACGGCGATGATGGTTGGCTCACTTGCCTGGACGTACAGACGGACGAGTTTTTTCAAGCCAACGAGCAAGGCCAATTTCGCAACGGTCAATTATAATGCCGTGCGCGCCGCGCACCTTGTTCAGGCAATTCGGATGACACAAACGGGAATCATCATTGTTGATCACGGATCTCGCCTGGCGGACAGCAATCGCCTGATCGAATCCGTCGCAGTCGCGTTTCACACGCAATTCGCCACTGAATGGCCGATTGTGGAGCCAGCCCATATGGAGTTGACGGAGCCCAGCATCGCGACGGCCTATGCCCACTGTGTTTCACGGGGCGCGACAAACATCGTCGTCTTGCCCTATTTCCTGGGGCCGGGTAAACATTGGACATCCGATATTCCCGCATTGACTGCGGACGCTGCAAACAGATTTCCAGGAACGACGTTTCGAATCGCTCCGACTTTAGGATTAGATGATTTGATGCTGGAATTGTTGCGAAAACGACTGGTGGAGTCGCTCTCAAATTAAGACGGGCGGGAAATGTTGTTGTCAGGGATTTTGGAATATCAAAATCAGCACAAACAAAGTACGTGATTGTTGTGAGATTTGGAAATGGCGTGCCTTGGCTCTTCTCGCCGATTTCTTTCCGTCCGCCAACTTGGGGCGAACTATTGTGAGGCCAAAGCTCGGAACGACACCAGCTTCAATCGCGAATTGATGCTTTCCAATTACCATTGCCACATTGTCGGAGCAGGATGGTCTTCGGTAAAATCTACTTAACGGAATTCGTGATGCAGAATGAGTCAAAATTGATTGTGGAAAAGCATTCGGATGGCTTTGTTGCCTATCCGCTTGGGATAAAGGGAGTCGTAGTCGGGCAAGGCGACACTTTTGACGAGGCGGTGGCAAACGTCACCTCCGCAATTGCCTTTCATATTGAAACTTTCGGCCGAGACAACTTTGACGAGGAAGAAACCGTGCTGGAAACCGATTAAAGGAATTCAACATGTCGGCGATGATTGATGCACCCGTGGATTTGCTGGAGGCTATCGCCCATTTGCGTCTGCCTCCTCACGCTGATCGGCAGCTGCAAGATCTTATGGACGCTAACACCAATGGAGTTCTGACAGACTCGGAACGCGACGACTTGGCTGCACTCGTGGAATGGAGTGAGTCAGTTTCCTTACTTCGAGCCCAGGCGCTACATCTGCTTGGGGAACAGCCCGAGTCTGCTGCTTTCGAAATTCCGTTGCTCAGGCTGGCGACTTAAAGACGAACTGGCCATACTACGCTGTCCGGTTTTCGAGTTCCCAAGTCCTGAATAGCGATGTAGTTGGGACAGATACGTGCGAAATCGCTCGTTCGTGCGAAGATCCTGCGGGATCTTTCAGGAATGCTTCGTACCTGGAAAACTCGAAAAACGCTGATGTTTTCCAATTTCAATAACCTTGACCGCGTTACGGCAGCGCGGCGAGGATTCGAACCAGTTGAGGTTCGTCAAGCGTGTGTGATCGTTGGCGCCAAGTAGCAGGACAGCGGAAAATCGACCTCGCTCCAGCCCGGTTGGTCGGAGTCTCACGGTCTGATTTTCACGGCCAATACGCGGCCAGCCTGTCCGAACCCACGTTCCGGAAGCTTTCAAACTGTTTGGTTCCGGTCAAGAACGTGGCTACCGCTCTTGGTCTCTGGGTAAGCCTGAAATCGCGCCCTGTTGCTCTTCGCCTTAATTCCGTTCGAGTCCCGATCTTCGCGCGGGACAGTCAACCGAATCCGGGTTTTGAACCTCGACAGGACGCGTATGATTTCTCTCACTGGCTAGCAATGGCGCAAACTCTCGAACGGCGCACTCCGCGTTCGAATGTTTCGCGCCGCGTTCCTGTGAGTCAAACGCAGAAATACTCTGAATCGTCCAACTTTCGTCCCACTTCCATGGTCACGGGCGGCCAGCGTTGCGAGAGGGTTCCATCCACCAGTTTCCCAGTTCTTCGGACTGGTCGAAATTGCATGGCGACGGGACTTATTTCGTCTGACAAACGGCTTCCCAAGACCATGACCCTGGCACACGCACCCGACTGGGTGTGGGAGGATTTGCCGTTCAGTGAACGCCACTTGCGGTCACTGTCCGTGTTAAGTCCGCCCGCAGGCACCACGCCAATGCCGGCGAAAGGTTCTATACTGCATGAAAAAAGAGATGCTCATCAATGTCCTCCAACCGGAGGAGAGCCGGATCGCCATTGTTGAAGATGGGGTCCTTGAAGAATTGTACGTCGAAAGAGTGAGTCAAGAAAGTTACGTCGGGAACATCTATAAGGGCCGCGTCGTGAATCTCGAACCCGCTATCCAGGCGGCGTTTGTTGATTTCGGTGTCGGTCGCAATGGATTTTTGCACGTGAGCGACGTCGAGTACCAGTACTACAAGCATTTGCTGGGGAAAGAAGAGCGTACGAACCGCCGCCGCCCGTCCAACGAGCGCAGCGTTCGCAACAAGCCGCCGATCCAGGAAATCTTCAAACGGGGCAGCGAAGTTCTGGTGCAGTGTATCAAAGAAGGGATCGGTACCAAGGGGCCGACTCTTTCCACGTATATCAGCATTCCCGGACGTTACCTGGTCCTGATGCCAGGCCTGCAGCGCGTCGGCGTCAGCCGCAAGATCACGGACGAAGATATCCGCCGCAATTTGCGGGATGCCATGGATGAACTTCACCCCCCCGAGGGGCTGGGTTTTATCATCCGCACGGCCGGTATTGACCGAACGAAAAAGGACTTGCAGCGGGACATGAACTACCTGCTGCGCCTCTGGAAGACGATCGTTCGCCGCATCAAGAAGACACGTGCGCCGATCGACATCTACCAGGAAAGCGACATGATCATCCGGACGATCCGCGATATCTATAACGCGGAAATCGACCAGGTTTTGATCGACGAACCGGCCGCTTTTGAACGGGCTCAGGAATTCCTGAAGATCGTCCTGCCCAGGCACGCTCAGCGGATCAAATTGTACGAGGGCAAGGAACCTTTGTTCCACAAGTACAATATCGAAGAAGAAATCGCCCGCATTCAACGGCGAGTGGTTCCTTTAAAGGGCGGCGGATCCATTGTCATCGATCAAACCGAAGCCTTGGTCGCAATTGATGTGAACAGCGGCAACTTCCGTGCTGACAACAATGCAGAAGAGAATGCCTACCAGGTCAACCTGCGAGCTGCCGCGGAAATCGCGCGGCAGATTCGCTTGAGAGACTTGGGAGGCGTGATCGTGAATGACTTCATCGACATGCGCGAAGAGCGACACCGTCGAGGCGTCGAAAAAGCCTTGCGGGATGCGGTACATCGTGACCGCGCCCGGACCAAGATCCTGCGGATCAGCCCGGTTGGTTTGATCGAAATGACACGGCAGCGGATTCGTCCATCGCTGCGTCGTAGTACGTACGAAGATTGCCCGCACTGTAATGGTTCAGGCTTGGTCAAGACGGCCGAATACCTCGCCATCGAGGTCATGCGGCAGTTGATTCTCCACGCACATCAGGACAAAGCGACGCGCATCGTCCTGGAAGTCCACGAACGCGTGGCCAATTACCTGAATAACCGGAAGCGAAAAGACATTGCGCAAGTCGAAGAGCAGGCGACGGTTGTGATCAGCATTCTGTCCCGGAATGACGTCAAGCCGGAACACCTGGAATTCCGATTCTACGATGAGAACAGTGTCGAACTGAAAAATGTCCAGGAGGGCTCGAATCCGAAGCGGTAAATTGTTACAATGCCCCGCTTCGCTGACTCGTAATTGAAGTCGTGAGACTTCGAGAGCGAGTCGAGACCGTCTCAGAATTCTTAAGAATGCTGGGACAGAGTTTTGAGCAGCGTCAAGAAATATCGTTGGCGAACACTGGCAGAGCCCGGTGGCCTAGGTATCAACCTGGGCCGCGTCGGCTTCGAGCCCAGTTCGTTGAGATTCACCAAACGTTAAGCATGTAAAGGTTTGTGGAAATGTTCGCAGTCATTTGTGACGGTGGTCGGCAATATAAAGTGTCTTCTGGCGATAAGTTGATTATCGATTATCGGGAGACCATGAATGTCGACGACGTGTTGAAGTTTGAAGAGATTCTGCTGGCCGGCGCTAAGGGTGGCAGCAAGATTGGCGCACCGAAGATTGAGGGCGCCGTCGTGGAGGCCAAGATTCTCGGCCACCGCAAGGGCGACAAGCTCGAAATTCAGAAATTCAAACGACGTAAGAAGATGCGTCGCCACACTGGTCACCGTCAAAAATACACGGCGATTCAAATCGTCGGTGTGACCGTGCCCGGCTTGGCCGATTAGTCTTCAACGACGCTGCAATTTGATCAATAAATGAAAACCGTCCGGATTCAAATTCGGACGGTTTTTTCATTTGGTAAATTGATGGCTCGGTGTATCGAAACCAGCCCGGCAAGCGCGGTGGCCGGGATTGGCGAATCGCCCCCGAATACAATGACTACCGAGGGCGGCCATCCAACATATTTTCTGGCTGCTGCCCCAGGAAACACAGCGGTCCCCAGAGTCTGATTGGCGATGGATCGTTTAAGACACGTAGCTGACCGGATCGGCGAGCCCCACTTCGGCAAATCCTTTTAAACGGAGTTGGCAGGAATCACAGTGCCCGCACGAGCGCCCCGATTCATCGGGGTCGTAGCAACTGTGGGTCAAAGCGTAATCCACACCCAGGCGATGCCCTTCGCGAATGATCTCTGCCTTAGTGAGGTCGATGAGTGGCGTGTGGATTTGCCATTGGCTCGTCCCTTCAACGCCGGCTTTGGTAGCGAGATTTGCCAAATGCTGAAATGCCGCGATAAATTCCGGCCGGCAATCAGGATAACCACTGTAGTCGACGGCGTTAACGCCAATAAAGATATCGGCTGCGCCCAAAACTTCCGCCCAACCTAGTGCAAAAGAGAGAAACACTGTGTTCCGAGCCGGAACGTAGGTGATGGGAATACCATGGGACAATTCGTCCGCGTCCCGGTCTTTGGGCACAGCCAGATCTGAAGTAAGAGCTGAGCCGCCGAAGGAACGCAGGTCGATCTTGGTCACGACCTGCCGCGTCACTCCAGCCGCCTGGCAGACTCGACGCGCGGCGTCCAACTCAAATCGATGCCGTTGCCCATAATCAAAAGTCAGGGCAAACGGCGTGAAACCGGCGGCCTTGGCGATCGCCAGGACGGTGGCGGAATCCAATCCGCCACTTACGAGAACCACTGCAGGACGATTGACGACAACGGACATGGCAGCAACTCATTGAAGAAGGCAACAACAGGCCGAGCACCAGCCTGATGTTGAGGCTACCAAGTTCCGCCTTGTGCCGCAAATCGTCATCAGGACTTACCAGTTCCCTTTCAGCCCATAAGGGTATCCGAAGGGCGATTGACCATTCCAGCCGCCACCGAAATTGCGGACGTTGATGTGCTGCGTATCGGAGCGACTATACGGAATCTGATAGGAATCAGGATAGCGGAACGTCCGAGGCGTGAAGTTCTGCACCATTGTCGTGGGACGCAGGGTGTGAAACATCAGTTCCAATGCGGCTTGAGGTCGGTAGGTGGGATTGGCCTCGTATTCGGTGCGACTGAAAGGGACCGCGGCGTATGCTTCCGCGTATGACATATTCGCAGGCCCGATACCAGGGACCATGTCCACCGATCGTGCGGCGGGGTCAACTTGGGTTGCGGGAGAGGCTCCAGGAGCGGATGGCAATTCCGGGCCGATTGGCTTCTGAGGTTCCGGCTTGACATCATTCTTGACTGGAATTGGAGCGGGTTTCACATCCGCGGGAGCAGGTGCAGGCGCTTCTGATTCCGGAACCGGAACAGCTTCAGGAGCGGGCGCCTGGTAACTTGCCGGAGTCACTCTCCGTTGTTGTAACTCCTCGACAGGTTTGGTGTTCCGATTACCTCGGTAACTGGGACGAATCTTGATCGTCCATTCTTTATCGCGGATCACCTCGGAAACATCCGCGGCCAACAATTGACCGGCCGAAACACAAATTCCACCGAATATCGCGGCGAATCGCATGGTTTTCCAAATGTTTTGCATATGCATTTCCTCTCGTGACTTGCTGCTGAGCGTCCATCGAAAGTGAGACTGAAATCAGTTTGCCTCACCAACCCCCTCGCACAACGCGTATTGGAACTGTCAAACAATTCCCGCACGTCGGAGCCCAATTTCCACGCTACAAGGCGGATCCAACCGATGTCAACGAGAATGCCGACGGGAAAAATCGGTGTCAAGGAAGGTTTACACGACGTGGATCGGTTTTTTTGAGTTTGCTGAATTTGCAGCGCGGTACACGTAGACACGGGCAGATAGTCCGTGTTTACGAGAACGGATTGATTCTGATAACATGGATGGGCATGGATGGTCAATGTTTGGCCACGATCCAGTCTTTCTCGTTGAAATCCCGAGCTCACCAATGGCAGTCGCGACCGCACCCGCGTCCTTGTTTCTACACCCCGATGACAATATTGCTATCGCAGCACGCACAATTCCCAAAGACACGCCACTGCAACCAAGCGGCCTGCCCTATGAGATTTTGACTCGCGAACAGATCGATCTAGGTCACAAAGTCGCCATCAAGCCGATTCCTAAAGGAACGCCCGTCCGCAAGTTCGGCCAGATCATCGGCTTCGCCACGACCGACATTCAGCCCGGACAGTGGGTGCATGTGCATAATATCGAAGCGGGGACATTAAGCCTGGACTATGCCTATTGTTCGGAAGTGCCACCCGATCCAGAACCGATCGTAGGGCGGACGTTCATGGGATTCCGACGTCCCGACGGCCGCGCCGCGACCCGGAATTACATTGGAATCATCTCCTCTGTCAATTGTTCCGCCCACACGTCGAAACTCGTCGCCGCCAAGTTCGATAAGGCGTTGCTGGAACAATTCCCAAACATCGACGGAGTCGTCCCGCTGATCCACAAAGGTGGCTGCGCGATGGAATACGGCGGCGAAGATCACCTGCAATTGACGCGAACGCTGGCTGGATTCGCGCGACACGCCAATATCGGAGCCTACGTCATTTTGGGGCTGGGCTGCGAAACGGGTCAGGCGTCGTTCCTGTCGGAACATGAAGGATTGGTACAGCTGACATTGCCCGGGCAGAAGTCGCCGACGCTGCCGCTGGTGATGAATATGCAAGACTTGGGCGGGATTCGTAAGACGGTGAATCGCGCTGTCGAAGTGTTGAAGGAGTTGCTGCCGGAAGCGAATAAGGTCAAACGCGTTCCAATCCCCGTTTCAGAAATCATGCTGGGCTTGAACTGTGGCGGCAGCGATGGCAATAGTGGCGTCACCGCCAATCCGGCCCTGGGAATCGCCAGTGATATCCTTGTGGCTCACGGTGGCACAACCGTTCTCGCGGAAACGCCTGAAATCTATGGGGCCGAGCACCTGATGACCCGCCGCGCCAAGACCCGCGAGATCGGCGAAAAACTGATCGAACGCATCAAATGGTGGGAAGATTACACTGCGAAGTTCGGCGTGGTCATCAATAACAACCCATCTGTCGGTAATAAGAAGGGCGGCCTCACGACGATCTATGAGAAATCACTCGGCGCGGTCGCCAAGGGTGGCAGCACAGCCTTGACTGGGGTCTACAATTACGCAGAAAAGGTGACGGCGAAGGGCTTCACAATTATGGACACCCCAGGCTACGATCCGGTCTCCGTGACGGGACTCGTGGCAGGCGGAGCAAATGTCGTCTGCTTTACAACGGGGCGTGGCAGCTGTTTCGGCTGTAAGCCAACCCCGTCAATTAAGATTGCCACTAACACACCCATGTACGAACGCATGGAAGATGATATGGATATCAATGCCGGCAAGATCCTGGATGGAGCGACCTTGCAAGAAGTTGGCGAAGAGATCTTCGAAATGATCGTCGCAGTCGCCAGCGGGCAAAAGACGAAGAGCGAAGCCCAGGACGTCGGCGAAGAAGAATTCGCCCCCTGGCCAATCGGCCCAGTACTGTAACGATTTTCAACAACTCTCACGCGATATAAACGCCACCGGGCTTGCCCCGGTGGGTCCACGGCCTTTGCACTACTTCGTTGTGATGGCGATCAGGTGACGCCGTGGGGTTACGCCGCGAGGGATTTTCGGACGCTGATTTTCATGTAGCCAAGGTTGTCAAACCTTGGGGACCGGACCAACAACGGAGCGAAACGCCCCAATCTCTTACGAGATTGGCTACACAAATCCCTCACCCCTTGCTCGCGACTATTATCTCTCGTTCAATACAACTTACTGCCCGGATAGAGCTTCGTCATGACTAAATGGCGCAGCCAAATTAATAGCCCGAGGTTCACTGCCTTAAGCCAGATCAACCAGGATTGCTGGTAATAGGCTTCGCGGAAATCAGTCAAGCCGAACGTGAAGAACGCGAGCGCATACCACAATTCTAAATCGGATTTTCCGAGTGCCGCCCTCCTGACCAAGACGAGGCCGGAGAACATGATCCACACGCAGCCTTCAAATAAATTGAAGGCGTGGTATGCCGTTGAGTACGGCAAATCGCGATCACGAGCAAAGCTCCACCAGGTGTGAGTCCATAAGATGTCGACAACCGATTCGAATTGCATGTTGGGTCACGTTGTTGACAGTTTCGCAAATTGATACCCTGAGACTGCGTCAGCGCCTTCGCACAAATCTCAGGTCAGCGTTGTTCAAGGGGGTTCCCGTGCTCATCAGGACTCGATTCACCGCAGTTTCGTTCACAATATTCTGTCTCGCATGCATGTCGATGGGCGGGCAAAAGGCACCCGTGGGATCTGCCAAAGTCACGACGATCCCCGCTCCCGCCGGCTGCCAGGCCGTGAATGCCAAAATCGACGCACAGGGCACGATCCATCTTGTTTCAAACTCAAGTGATGGTCCACAGTACGCGAAATCGACGAACGGTGGCAAATCATTTTTGAAGTCGATCCCCATCTTGGATCGGGCGTCACGCAAGCCGGGACTGGTATTCGATGTCTGGGACATGGCCGTCAGCCCGGACGGACACGTGCATGTGGCCCTGGGTACCAATGCCTGGAAGTTGAAATTGCCCAAAGATGAATGGGGCTTCTTTTACGCGAGCCTTGAGCCTGGCGCGTCGACTTTCTCGCCGGTCCGAAATCTTAATCACAAACCGAGCGAGGGATTTTCGCTTGCGGTCGACGACAAGGGCCGGGTGTCCGCCTGCTGGCTGGCCGACAAACTTTACGCGAATGTCTCGTTGGATCAGGGCAAAACTTTTGCCCCGACAACGGAGATCGATCCGACTTTAAACCCCTGTAATTGCTGTACGACGACCGCGACTTATGGAGCGGATGGCCGACTGGCGGTTTTGTACCGGGAAGAAACAAACAACGAACGAGATATGTTCCTGGCTCTCTGGGATCAGACAAGCAACAAGGTGACCCGCACCCGCGTCAGCAGTACTCTCTGGAAACTCGATTCGTGCCCCATGAGCTATTACGGAATTGTTCCGAATGGCAAGGGATACGTGGCCGTCTGGCCAACCGAAGGCAAGATCTACTTCGCGCGACTGGACGGTCAAGGCGTCCCGCAATCCCCAAAAGAAATCAAGACGGCGGGAATCACCGGCATGCGTACCGGGATGTTCACTCTGAACGATACGACAGGCAACACGCTGGTAGCCTGGAAAAAAGATGGCCAACTGGGCTGGCAGTTGTACGATCAACAAGCCAAACCCGTTGGCCGTGCTGGGTCTGTTAAAAGTGCCGGCAGTGGCGCAGCGGGAATCATCAACAAGGCAGGGGATTTTGTACTGTTTCAGTAGTGTGATTTCGAGGCCCACGTTGGAGTCCGGCATTCGGCCTGCACAATCGGCAATCGACTTGCCTTTCTGTGCGGGGCAAGGCGGGACTCCAACGTCAGATTCTTGCCCTAAAGCCCCTGCAACAACTTCCGCGCCTGTTGGGATGCCTCCGATTGAGGCAGGGTTTCCATCAATAATTGCAAACGGCGTTTCGCGATGTCGTTTTTTCCTTGTGACAAGAACCACTCAGCCATCTGAAGTTGGCTGGCGGCAAGTTTTTCGGATTTTTCGATCTCAGTCGCCAATCGCGCTTGCTTCTGTTCGTCGCTCAACGCAGGCTTGACGCTTAACTCGGGGTCGGGGAGGCTCACCGACGACATACGCACTCTTGCTCCTGTCAATAGACATAGGGGACGAGTAAGAAACACATTCGAACAGGAATTGTCGACGGCCCGAATGACGCCTGCCTCGGTTTAATCCAACTCATACTGTTAATCCTCATCTTCGAATGTCGCAACTCACCATGAGGATGAGAATTCGCAATACAAGTCGGCGATCAGGCAGCGTCTGCCCCAAGACATCGTCCGTGTTCCGCTTCGAAATTGAGCGTGTTCTGATACACCACCCCCTGCCGGGAACTCCGGTAGAACATCACGACGATTGCAGCGGTTTTGCTTTTCAATCTGATGGGGAGTGACATTCCAGGTCTCGAATCTCGCATTTTTCAGTTGCAGAATTCTTAAGACTGGCTCTCAATTCAACATTCGGTTTACGCCGGGCACTCGCCGGCGACTTGCGTGAGCTGGTCAAATAAGCCATCAGGAATCTGTGGCGTCGCTCCGTGCTGGGTGCAAACAAAGCTGGCCAGCCGAACGGCACGGGCGTGAAGGCGGTCCAGATCTTCCAGGCGCAATAAGCCCATCACAATGGCCGCAGTAAACGAGTCACCGGCCCCGACTGTATCCGCAACTCGAGGCACCTTGTCACCGGCATGGTGTGACGTGCGCCATTTTCCATACAGGCTGCTGCCTTGGGCTCCACGCGTCAAAACGACGAGCTTGAGATCAAATTGGAAAAGAATCTGTTCGATGCAGGTTTCCACCTGTCGGGGGAACTGCAGCAACTGCGCGATGACAGGCAGCTCTTCGTGGTTAAGTTTGAGTACATCACAGGCTTTGAGTGATGCCTCGACGGTCGCGGCATCAAAAAACTGCTGCCGCAGATTGATATCGCAAACTCGCAGGCACGCTTTACCAGTTGCCGCCAGAAAGGCGTGAATGCTCTTTCGTGAAACCTCTGACCGCTGCCCGAGACTGCCAAAACAGACCGCGGCCGCCTGGCCGGCGACACTTTCCAGATGCGTGTCGTACGGAATCTGGTCCCACGCCACGCCCGTATGAATCGTATAGTTCGGTTGGCTCTGCTGGATCTCAACGGTGACGGTGCCTGTGGGGCAATCTATGGTCCTCAACCCCGCGGCGCTGAGTCCCAACTGACGAAATCGTTCCTGAATCTCAACACCGAGATCGTCTCGACCGACGGCGCTGACGACCAGTCCTTCGGCCCCCAGTTGATTCGCATGGAAGGCGAAATTCGCGGGAGCTCCTCCAAGACATTTTCCCGTGGGCAGCAAGTCCCACAGAACTTCACCGAGTCCAATGACCAGCGGGCGGGATGCGGAAGATTGCATTTTCATCATGTAACCGAAGCTGACTTCAGGCGAAGAGTGAGCGGCACGAGCGAACGCGATTTTAGCCGACGGGAGTCATACTTTGCGACCGACTGCGAAGAGTACTCCCATCAGACGCAATTCGCCAAATCCGCGTTCTTAAACTTTGATGCGACTTTACCACTGCTGCCTGAATGCCACATCACGCAGTTCGATTTTCGAAACGACGACGTAGCTCGGCGACTACGAAAACAGTAAACACTGCTGGGCGGTCTGGATTCGTACACAAGTGGGAATGTGTCCGTACACTCAACAGATTCAGAAAGGTCACTCGGCTTGAGATGTTCTTGAGACTTTAGAAAAATGTAATCGCTTCCTTGCATCGTCTGGAACACATGGTTACGATGTGCGGAAGAGCTCTTCCCAGGACATTACTTGTCCGGTTTGAATATCTGGCACAACTCATTAAGGGGCATAGGGACACCACCGTATTCACTATCCCTCCGCGTGGATTAAATCAGTTCGTCCCGTTCCATCATTCCTATTGTTTGACTTGTATCCTCAATAGGACAATGTCTCTGGTTTTCCGTCTCCGTATCTGTTTGCTTTCTAAAGCGGCGTTCGTCCGCCAACAGACAGCGTACAGAGACATCGTTTATGTCAGCACGTGTGTCGGGCTTGCGACCTTGCGTTCTGTCGTAAGTACTTGACATATCTTGTCATTCTGCTCAGGGCCCAATTGTATGCTGATTTTTGATTGGCTTGCTCATCTCAAACTATGTGTCTCCTCACGTAATGGACAGCGCAAACGAATCGTTCGCGATGAAATGGCGCCCTTTGTGGTTGCGTGCGTCGAAGTTCTAGAGGAACGGCAAGTTCTCAGCGCCACGATCACAGGTCTGTCGGTATCTCAAGGTGGAACGACTGGCGGGGAATATGTAGTCGTCACTGGCACCGGTTTTGAGTCTGGAGATCAAGTCCAGTTTGATGGCTCCGCCGTGTCGACCTCCTATGTGTCGCCCACTGCCCTGAAAGTCGTGACTCCGGCCCATACCGCGGGCATCGCTGAAATCCAGGTGGCAGACTTAGGCGGCCAGTTATCGGCCGATTCGACTGCCGATCACTTTACGTTCTCAGCCACCTTGCCGGTCGTGACATCGCTCTCTGCATCATCTGGATCCACGTCAGGCCAGAATAGTATCACGATCAGCGGCCTCAATTTCCAAAACGTGTATGCTGTGGAGTTTGGCGACAGTTATGCGATGTTCAGTACAATGTCGAATTCCGTGATTGTCGCCACGGCTCCATCTCATTCCGTGGGAAGTGTTGACATTCACGTCCTGACAATGGACGGTGCATCGAATAGCTCGCTGGCGTCCGGCTACGGCTATCAAGATGGCGGTGGCTCGGGCAGCGGGTCTGGATCTGGGTCCGGGTCGGGAAGCGGATCGGCATCTGGTAGCGGTTCGGGTTCGGCGTCCGGATCAGGTAGCGGGTCTGGTTCAGGCTCAGCATCCGGTTCCGGCTCCGGGTCGGGAAGTGGATCAGCATCTGGTAGCGGTTCAGGTTCGGCGTCTGGATCAGGTAGCGGTGCGGGTTCAGGCTCAGCATCCGGTTCCGGCTCCGGATCAGGCAGCGGGTCTGGTTCAAGCTCAGCATCCGGTTCAGGCTCCGGGTCGGGAAGTGGATCAGCGTCTGGTAGCGGTTCAGGTTCGGCGTCTGGATCAGGTAGTGGGTCTGGGTCAGGCTCAGCATCCGGTTCTGGATCCGGCAGCGATGCGGGGTCCGGCTCCGGGTCAGGAAGTGGATCGGCGTCTGGCAGCGGTTCAGGTTCGGCATCCGGATCAGGTAGTGGTTCGAGCTCTGGCTCAGCATCCGGGTCGGGCTCGGGCAGCGATGCGGGTTCCGGCTCCGGGTCGGGAAGTGGATCGGCGTCTGGTAGCGGTTCAGGTTCAGGGTCTGCATCAGGTTCTGGTTCTGGATCCGGTAGTGGTTCCGGATCAGGTGGCGGTGGAACAACCACACCTGACCAAGCCGCGATCAATACCTTCAACACTACAGTGCAGAATGCCCTGACGGCAGAGAACTCCAGCGACCAAGCGGCAATAGACATCTATAATGCAGCAGTAGCGGCGGACGATTCTGCTGAATCCGCGAGCGATCTCGCGGCGCAAAACCTGTTTAACGCTGGTGCTCTACTGGCAATGACGACCGAGAACAGCAACGACCAGCTGGCACAAAACG
Source organism: Planctomycetaceae bacterium (assembly GCA_028291565.1). Lineage (GTDB taxonomy): Bacteria > Planctomycetota > Planctomycetia > Planctomycetales > Planctomycetaceae > JAKFVC01. Next base: position 13,892 of record JAQGHT010000564.1, read on the forward strand.
CATTCTACACGGCTCAGGAAGGAGCTTGGTCGACGGCCTACACTAATGGCCAGACAGCCTGGAATACGTTCAATTCCGCCAAACAGGCAGCTGCAGCGACCGAGTCCGCTGCGGATGTCACAGCGGATGTCGCAAGCATGACAACCATTGGCAGCGAGGACGCGACTTACCAAGCTGCGGTCCAGGCCGCGAATGATGCGTATTCGGCTGCGGAGTCCAGCTATTATCAGGCAACGATGAACGCGATGGCCAATGGCACCGCGATGCCGGCGCCCTTCGCTTATACTCCGTTCAACGCGTCATCGGATTCCACCTATACGTCCGCAGTAGCATCGGCATCCACAGCCTACAGTGCGGCGATGGCGGCCGCAGATTCGCAATATCAAGCGGATTTGGCGGCTGCCCGAGCCACTTTGTCCACTGGCATCGCACCGTTAGAAACAACGTATAACGCAGACATTATCGCTCATCAAGCAACGCTTGACGCGGCAATCGCAGTTTCGGATGCAACTGTGGCTGCTGCAGTAAGCACAGACGCCACTACTGAGGCCGGTGCGGAGGAGACAGCATCGGCCACATTGTCGAGCACTGTTGATACAAATCATGCGACTGAAGCGGCTGCCGCAGCCGCGGCGACCGCAATCGATAATACCGCGATCGCGGCGGATCTGGCTGCTTTCAACTCGGCGCAGACCAGTGCCGACAACGCACTTGCTGCGACAGAATCCGCAGATGAAACCGCATATGATTCGGCCGTTGATGCGGCGGAGACAGCCTATAATGCGGCTGTCGCAGCCAATCCGGACGATGTCGCGACAGTGGAAGGCGCTCTCGACGCGTGGCTGAGTGCGATCGCCAGCGCCGCGACCACTATGAACGACGCGGACGCGATGGCGCAAGATCTTGAGGTTCACGCGGTTGACGCGGCGGCCACAGCACAGGCGACTGCTGATGCCGCGGCAGGGACGGCAAAGACGATCGCCTTGATCGCAGCCGTCACTACTGAAGCGAACGCTGACGCGACCGCGGATGTGGCCTATCGCAAAGCGGTGAATGCGGCGTCGGCGGCAGAGGCACTCGCGGACGCTAACGCATACCAGGCCGAGGGTCTCGCGGCTGATGCGGCACTCGACGCGGA
>JAQGHT010000566.1 GCA_028291565.1 Planctomycetaceae bacterium
GGACAATCGACGTGCAGGTGTTCGATCACCAGGGTCTCGCCAGCAATGTCGTATCGACGACGATCCACGCGAAGGCCAAGTAACTGGTTCGAAGTTCAAACCCGAAGTGCAATTCGTGAAGCAGGCTGTGGCCGAGTTCCGGCGAACCCGGCCACAGCCTGCGGATCGAAACTCCCACGCGCGGGTGATCGCGGACGACGCTCAACGAGATGCCGTTTCCAGCGTCTGAATTGGTGGCAAATTCTGGGGCGCTCGGAGTGTTTCGAGGAATGCGATCACACTGTCCTGATCGGATTCGTTAAGTGAGCAAAAAGCCATTGTGACAGGCTGTGCTTCATCAGCATGTGCCAGAATCGCGTCTTCCAACGTCTTCGCTGACCCATCATGCCAATAGGGCGCTGTATCCGCCACGCCCCACAACGGAGGCGTCTTCCATTCGGCCAGGTGCGGATAATCCTGCGGCGGTTCAAATTCCAACTTCAGATTCGCGTCGTGATAATAGGCGATCTCTTTGACGTTCAGATTGACGACCTTATGGAGTTTGAAATCACTATAGACCCCCTTTGCAGGACCAACATTGCGAATGTGACAATTCGCACAGCCGATCAAGTTAAACAGCTGAGTTCCCCGGGCGACAATCGTCTGCTGGCCTTGATCGTCTGGTATTTGCTGCTGCGGTGCGGGAAGGCATTTCACGAAGTCTACCAGGGCCTGGACTTGCTTCGAATTCAGATCGTGGGCGGCCTGGGGATCCGGTTGGAACGAACCCGGTTTGATCTGGGCCGCATAACCATTGGACAATCCCAATTCATTGGCGCACGCGGCCGCGACGAATTCGTGCACCGTCGCGAATTGACCTTTCCAGCCGAGTTTTCCATGCCCCTTGGGCAGCATTCGCAATCGTCCGACCATCAAGCCGGGCGGAACTTGCTGTAAATGCGTGGAATCGACCGGGGTGGTGTGCCCAGTCGTGAAATGGGTGGGATGCCCGGTGGCATGAGGCGACTTTGAATGAGAGTGCGAGGACGTTGCGTGAGTGTTAGAGGACGTTGGATAAGACGGTACGCGCAGTGGTTTCGGAAACGGCAGATGCATCAAGGCTTGGTCGGAAATCTGGTCGATCAAACCCAGACCCCAGAGCGCCGGAGTGTTGATCGCAACTGTCCGCGTCGCATCAATCTCGCGAGAAGACCTAAACGTGACTTCATTGTTGCGAACTTTCCACTGCCCCACACGAATCTTCCCCGGATTCAACGCGGATTCCAGACTCGCAATGCTTTCCTTGAGATCCAGTTCGTTCGCGAAAGAATGAATGACTCCGGAAAACACGACCGGCCTGAATTGATTGGGCAGGATTTCAAAGGATTGAACATTATGCCCATTCGAACCACCTCCTCCCATCCCCCCTTGAAAATGGCATTCGACACACGAATGACCATTAAAGACCGGGCCCAAACCGTCGCCGCCACCTGCCAACTTATCATGCGGCTCCCAGCGATGCACAAACAATTCCAACCCTGCCGCCAACTTCAATTTCTCGAGTTGATCAGCAGGTTGTCTTGGAACTGGTACTGGCTGCTTTTGAGAAGGCGACGCCACAATGAGCTGTTCAGCCGCAATGGACACCGTAATCGGGGGATCGATTTCAGTTGGCAGAACAACCGGTATCTCAACGAGCTTCTCAAGCGAAGAGGAAGCAGGAGGCAGTGCGGCCACAGGTGATTTGACTGAAACGATGACCTTCGGGGTCGGCAACTTGAGACTGTCGACGGATTGCTTAGAGTTCGACTTCAGCGACGGTGTTGCCAACACCCCAATCTTAACCGGTACGCCAATTTGATCTTGGTATTTACCTGGATCTTCGACAATCATCGCTCGCATGCGATTTTCGTGATCCGCAATCTGGCCAGCAACGAACTGCTGAAAAAAATAGGCTCCGCTCGCCAATGTGGCGATGCAGAACACGCTGAACAGACCCCAATCCAAGTAGACCGATCGTTTCATGGCCCGAATCCCTAGTCCCGTTGAAATGCGTGGGCATCACAGGTGCAAGGTGTCACCACTCGCCATTGTATCAGTCTTTCATTCAAATATGATGACCTATTCATTACGTTTCGGTAACGCCAATTCTGTACTTTTTGATAGATCTGTCACGGTCTAATGCTGGCGTTTGAAGTATTGAACTTCCCGTTCATGCTGCGTGGCTGCTTCTCGAGCCTCAAATGTTCCCAAGTTTCGCCGCTTGCCGGTCTTGGGATCAATCTTCCGCGAATACAGACGATATTGACCTGATTTCAACTTTCGAATCATGGCTAAAACCCCTCACAGATTTCGTGAAATCCGAAGCATCAAACAGCTGCGCGCCCCGTCGCTGAAAGCCGCAAATTCCGAGCCACCCGATACGTCCTGTGAGACGGGCTGCTTCGGGGGATACGTTCGCAGCTTCGCACGAGATTTTTTTCTATTCAGGAGTGAAGCACTTGAAGCCGCGATGAATACATCCAATTCACATTGGAGAATCCCGGCAGACAAAAAGTTCTGCTGATCGCTCAGCGAGCACTGCTTCCTCAACGCTCAAATCGTCAACGGGCAGGTGTCTCAAATGCGCACGCACTTCGCCCTAGACTGTATCTGAATGGGCACTAATCTGTCCGTAATATCCGATTTCGCGGGTTGATCGCGTGGCCGACACCCTGGAATCTTACGAAATAGCGCGAATAACTCAGTCAGCCCCGTTATTTTTCGAGCGGTACGCCATCTGCGGCTCAGTTCTCATGACACAGCCGATTTGATTCGATGGGAACGAGCTCCCTGATACCAATCGAGAAGGAGATCAGCGGCTGGGTCATTTCGATACGACGAATTGCTCTGTGCCTTCACAAGGTTGTGGACTTTTGTGAAATCCGCGGCCGGCGATAAAGACCTTCTTAAGGTCGCTAGTGATCAGGCAGAGAATAAAGGAGGACTAATCATGAACACCTTAACACGAAAGGAACCCGCAAATTTGCGATCTCTGTTCCCACGGTTTCCGTTTGGACTGTTCCGCGACGAAGTCGACAATGCGTTCTCGCACTTGGGTGACTGGGAAGGTCAGTGGGCGACTCAGATGTTGAACCCCTCACTCGACGTGGCGGAATCGGAGAACAGCATCGACGTGACCATGGACATCCCGGGCATGAAGGCGGAGAACATCGACATCGAAGTCGTGTCGAACATCTTAACGATCTCTGGAGAGCGGAGCGAGCAGAAGGAAGAGAAGAAGGGCAACGGCAAGGCCTTTCATCGCGTGGAACGCCATATGGGGCAGTTCTCGCGGTCTATCTCGTTGCCATGTGCCGTTGACCAGTCCCATGTCGAAGCCACCTATGATAACGGGGTGCTGAAGGTTCGCCTGCCAAAGGCGGAGGAAACCAAGGCCCGCAAATTCAAGGTGATGGACAAGCAGGAAGTGGAACACAAATCTGAATCGGCACCCGTGACCAATCCCGTGACAGAATAGTTCCGGAGAGGGGTGCGGGTTGCCACACACAACCGCGTGGGGTGTGTTCTGCAAAGTGGATTCGATTCCGCTTTGCGAGCCGCCGCTCCACGCGGATTTTTATTTCACCATAGATACCGCAACAATGAGTTGAAGATAATCTTCTAAATCAACACAAGAGCGGACCTCAGCAAACTGCATTTGTCTCACTTTGCCTCACGTGATCGTCTAATTTCATAGATCAGGATTTTGAAGTTGCCTCTCGAACGCTTCAACCCCTTCTTCCCATTCCTTTTGGCGGGCGTCACAAAACGTAGCGAATTGTATCCCGTTTTCAGATACGCGTTCGGGCGAAAATCCAGACCAATTCGGAGCAAGTACTTTGGTCGAATGCCACCATTCGGCGAGTTCGTTTCGTGGAGTGCCATGAACAACAGACAGTCGATACGCCCACAAGAACCGCAACAGGGTAATGAGCGGTAGAATCAATTCTTGGTCAAAGTCTCGAAGCGAATCCGGCGGGCTTTCATCCGAGAACCTGTACCCTCCAGACATTACATCGTAATGAAGCGTAGCGTCGGTGTTTGGAGTTGTCCGATTCAAGAATTGACATAATATTTTGAATCGGCCGGAATTCAACGCAAGATGCCAAGGATTTTCTTGCTGCATGGTTATTCTCCAATCACTTTCACCAGCACGCGCTTCGGCCTGCGGCCATCAAACTCACCGTAGAAAATCTGTTCCCAGAGACCAAAGTCCAGTTTCCCAGCAGTAATGGCGACCACGACCTCCCTGCCCATGATCTGGCGTTTCATGTGAGCATCGGCATTGTCCTCGCCGGTACGGTTGTGGGCATATCGCTGGGGAGATGCGTCAAAGGGCGCCAGCCCCTCCAGCCATTTCTTGTAATCTTCGTGCAAGCCCGGTTCGTCATCATTGATGAATACAGAAGCGGTGATATGCATCGCATTGACAAGAACCAACCCCTCTTGCACCGTGCTTTGCCGTACCAGCTCTTCAATTCTCTGGGTGATGTTTACGAACCCCATCCGGTCGGAAAGCTGAAACGTGAGATACTCCGTAAATGATTTCATGTTGCAGCTTCCCAAACGGCCGCTCATCTTTTGATCGATCAGGTTCGCCGTGGATGGATTTGAGATCGGCAGGTTCAGCATTACTTACCGCAGGTTCGCCGGCTACTCGTGACGCACCTGCGGTCGTGCTAATCGAGGTCTTCTTCATCCCCGGTGGATGCTGCCAGCAGCTTTCTGGTGAATTTCTTGGCGTTTTCGATCGCCGTCAGGCCGAGTCCCGGACCATCGATTTCTAATTCGTCCCGGCCGTTCGCTTCCATCGCGTCGGCAATCGCCTGCAGCTTCGCCGCCCACGACTTCAATCGCTCGGCCGTCTTCAAGATCGTGTCCCGAGTCACAGGACCGACTCGTTTTCGGGGGCTGGGTTCGGGCACTCGCGACTTCGCCATGACTTTCCTTAGAAAAAGTTACCTATTCGCAACAACTCTTACAGTACCGACTTAGGACAATTCTCGTCAATGGTTGGCACAAAATCACCGCGTAATTGTGAATTTATCTATTTACAACTAAAAATAGATGTGTATAGAATGGGTGCACACAGGACGAATGCGGTATGACGGACACTGCTGTCCGTCGAAGTCCAGTGACGCCTTCGAGAAGGCGCGGATCCAGATGACGGACAGGGAATGACCGTCCGACACCACGTCAAACTCCAGACCGAAGCCAGGCTGCATCTCATGGCCACTCGAATTCACAAGTTTATCGATTATCAGTTGGAACACTTCGAAGGAGCGGCCGGAGTCATCTCGACCTGGTCAGTCCCTTACACGGCAATCATGCTCCGTCCAGGAGTCTTTACCGACATCGAGGCCGACGGCATGCCGTGGCTTCTCGGGCTGTCTCTGAAGGTTGGAAACACATTTCGAGACTTGCCACCTCCTGCAACAGACGAACTCCGGCAATGGCAATTGGCTTGGGTGAAAGACTCGCGGCATTGCGGCGACGAACTCCTCGAATGTTTTGCCGAAGACCTTCAGAAACTCCATGAATCGCATCTCGAACGTGCGGCCTGACTGGCGAAATCGAAGCTCTCTGAGCCCTCTTAAATCGACCTCCTTTTTTCCAAATCCCTCAATTTACAGGAACTCACTGAATGCACGCTCCCCAACAAATGCGACGACAAAACCGATCTCGACCTGTCCGATCGAATCCCGTGACTGATTCACCTTCGATCGATTTGAATAACGGAACGGCCTCGACCGGTGACTCGGAATCGATCGAACACTGGCTCGCCCGAGTCCAGCAATTTGGCTTCGCGGCTGCGACCACAGATGTCATTCGCCAGCTGTCTGGCGAGCAGCTCAGCGACTTCATGCAGTGCGTTAAGAATTGGGAGCGAGAGCACGTC
>JAQGHT010000592.1 GCA_028291565.1 Planctomycetaceae bacterium
CTGGCGGGATTAATTGCGCGATACAGCCGCTGCGATTTGACCAAAACAATTTCGTCTACGGAATCAGATCTTCAAATTTCAGTTTTGGCCACACTCGATATACGTCTTGTTATTTCAATTCTTTCCCGTCCACGATGATAGTATGAGGTTGCAATGTGGTTTGTACGATTGGGCGGGCGAGAGACGGGACCGCACTCCGAGGACCGCTTGCGCACGATGCTGCGGCTGAATCAGTTTTCGCCACTCTATCAGGTTTCACGCGACAAAGTTCGCTGGGAATCCGCGGCCCCACTCATTCGGCAGCTGCACGGAGGGACTGGAGCCACTGGCTCGAGTACAATCGGCACGGCAACATTAGGCAGCGGGGCGGACAGACCGGGATCATTGAGCGGTACCGGCGTCGTCAACCGAGTTGGCGAGCCGCTAACGACGGCGGAAAAATGGGCGGCCGAAGCCAAGATTCGCCAGGCACAGCGGGCCGCCGGTGACGCGACACTACGACATCACCCTCCTACCACGACCGGGGCCAATCACACCGGGTGGAACAAGCCACAAATCTCGTCTGCCAGTTCCCCAAGTGCCAGCCCGCCCGGCGTTGTTTCGGTGCAAATCCAACAAGCTGGCAAGACGGTGACCGATCGCACCACTGGCGGGGCGCGAGTCCTGCTGCATCCGGTCTCATTGGCTTTGAATCAGGGAGAACTGACCGCGGTGATCGGCCCTTCCGGCAGCGGAAAATCAACGTGGCTGGGATTGCTGACCGGACGCGCGCTGCCAACAACAGGACGAATTACCGTCTTCGGGCGCGACCTGAACCGCGAATTCGCGATCGTCAAGCGATCGTTGAGCGCTGTTCCGCAAATGGATGCATTTCTGACTTCTCTGAAAGTCCGTACGTCACTGTATTATAGCGCCTGTTTGCGACTTCCGGTAAACACTTCGCGCATTCAACTTGTCGAGCGTGTCGAAGCGGTACTGGGGGCGGTGGGACTCGACGAATGCGGAGATCGCCGAATTTCGCAACTCAGTGGCGGCCAGTTACGTCGCTTGAGCCTGGCACAGGAACTGCTTTCCGACCCCGACGTGATGTACCTGGATGAAGTCACATCGGGTCTGGACGAACATAGCGACGCGGCGATCATGGCGCTGTTACGGCAACTTGCGGCCAGCGGCCGAACAATCATGATCATCACCCACCACTTGCACAACCTCCAGGACAATTGCCACAAGCTGGTCGTGCTGGCAGCGGGTGGCTACATGGTGTTCTATGGCTCGCCGCAAGAAGCCTGCGATTCATTTCGAGTCAGAAGCGTGACGGAAGTGCTGCCGATCGTCAAAAGCATGAGGCAGGACGAAATTGCAGATCGCTGTCAAAATGCAAATGCCGGCTCGGATTTGTCTTTGTCCGCGACTGATGTGACACAAACGGCCAGCCAATCGAAATCACCCCGGCAGGCGCGAAACCTGGCCGATTTTGTGACTCTGGTAAAACGGCAATTGTCGGTCCTCATTTCGTCGCCCTTAAGCACGCTCATGTCACTGTTCATCTGCGCCATGATTGGCGTGTTGCTGGTGATCAGTTATCCGAACATGAAGGTCCCCCAGAAGCCGGCGGAATTCAAAGAATTGAAAACTGCGACACTGGCTCGAATGAGCGCCAGCAAGCAGAAGCAATATGTTGAAGACGGTAAAAAGTACAAATCAGAGATGGAGAAATATGCGGGCAATCTTGAAAAGAATGCGCTCGACTCGAATAGTATCGTGTTCATCTTAACTGTTTCGTCGTTTTTTCTTGGTTGCCTGGCGGGCACCCGAGAGTTGGTCATGGAACGACGACTTTTCTGGCGAGAAAGCGGGACCGAGATGTCGGTCTGGTCATATCTTGGTTCCAAACTGTTTGTACATGCGTTGCTGACCAGTGTTCAAGCCAGTTGCCTGGGCACCGCGGTCGTTTATTTTACTCGAGCCGAATGTTCGTCACTGGGCGTATCCATCGCGAGCATCGTGGCTGCGATTTCAGGCTTGTCGACAGGCTTTTTCATTTCCGCCGCAAGTCGCTCAGAAGCGGTTGCAACGAAGCTGATGCTGCTGGCCGTTTTACCACAGATGATCCTGTCGGGGGCGCTCAACAAGAAACCGGAATTCGTGATCAAGCTGCTGGCTCAGATTTTTATCACGTCGCACTACTCATTCCAATTCATGTGCGGGCTTTTCCCCAAAGACGTCCGAGATAACCTCGTCAAGCCGCAATATTCGATGTCTATCGTGATCGCGATCGGTGTACTGCATTCGGCGATTTTACTGGGGGGAGCCGTATTCTTCCTGAAAAGAACGGCGAATGGCGAGGATCCCTCGCGGGGCGAATGAGCGCGGCCCGCGCCGCTTGATTCAAGAACAGCCTGCGGTATGATGCACCGGGTGGTGCAGCGAAGGACAATCCTTCACGTTACCCCCTTGCGCCCAATCCATGCAGCGAAGGTTCATTTTCGTCTTGCCTGAGTGCAGTAACACGTAGAATTTCGAGATTCGATCAACTTCCGTTGTTCAGGAACCAATCGTGACCAAAGCGACATTTCAGCTCTTTGTAATTGGGTTTTTCTGTTGGCTTTCCGCCGCTTCAATCACGGCAGCCGACCGTTACGGCGGAGTTGAGATTGGCGCCAAGGGGGTCAAGGCCACCGCCATCGAAGTTGATACGAGCGGTGACACTCCGACTTTGAAAGTCCTGGAATTGGACAAGAAGACGGTTGATGTCACGATCAGCCGCTTGAAAGGGAAGAAATTTGATTCGGCTCTGGTCGAAGACACGGCTCTTGTGGTTAAGGATTTCATTGCCGCGCTAAAGTCGGAACTGAACGTGCCTGAAGAAAACATTCAGGTCGTCGCCAGCAGCGGCGTGCCGTTCGCAGACAATATTGCAGACTTGGGCAAGGCGATCGAAGAACAGGCGATGAAGGAACTGGCCCGGATCGATGCGATCGAAGAAGCGACGTTGACCGCGATTGCGCTGGTCCCCAAAGAGCTACGAACGAAAATCCTGGTAGTCGACGTGGGATCGGGAAACACCAAGGGAGGAACTTTCCTTGACGAAAGCGGCACTCCCGATCAATTCGCCACGCTGGAAGTCCCATTCGGAACACAGACGCTGTCCAAGGCCATTGATGTGAAATTGGCCGAATCGGCAGGAAAAACACGAGATCTCGTGGCGGCGGAAATGGCGCTGGAATCAGTCGGCACTCCCATTACCAAGCAGCTCGAAGAAAAAGCGGATCTGGCAGAGCGGAAGCAAGTCTTGTTCACCGGGGGCAGTGTCTGGGCCTGCATGACGATCTTGAAGCCGGAAACGGCCCTCCAACCGTTCCCCAAGCTGACTGCGGCCGACATCAAGGCATACGTCACCTTAATTAATGCGAATCCAGGCAAGTATCCCGAAATCGATTTCACGAAGATCGCTGATGAAGCTGCAAGAGCCGCCGCACAAAAGGATTACGATCGCATTCGAGGCACCGCCGGGGATAAGCCTCCAGTCTTTCAACCCGACGAATTGCAGGCTGGTGCGGCTTTGCTGCACCAATTGAGTGAGACCTTAGGCTTCGAGTCGAAGCAAGTCCACTTCGACCGACAGGCTGTGACCGCCTGGATTACAGCGAAAATCACTCCGGAAGATTTGCGGGCACTCATCCCCACGGCGCTAGGCAGAAAGCTGGAACTCTCGGAAGAAGTAGCTCAAGTCGCTCCCGAAACCCCAGCGGCCACGAAAGTGCAACGTTTCGGCGGAGTGGAAATTGGAGCGAAAGGTGTCAAGGCCGTGGCAGTTGAAGTCGACTCAACGGGCGAAATGCCGGTTTTAAAACTCCTCGAGTTAGACAAGAAAACGGTGGATCTTACGATCAGCCGACTCAAGGGCAAGAAGTTTGATTCCGCTCTCGTAGAAGACACGTCGTTGGTGGTCAAAGACTTCATTGAGGCCTTGAAGACGGAGCTGAAAGTCCCTGAAGAAAGCATCGAAGTCGTCGCCAGCAGCGGAGTGCCATTCGCGGACAACATCGCCGAGCTGAGCACGGCGATTGAAACGCAAACCATGAAGAAATTGAACCGCATCGACGCGATTGAAGAAGCAACACTCACCGCTGTCGCACTCGTGCCGAAGGACTTGCGAACGCAGGTACTGGTTGTCGATGTCGGGTCGGGCAACACCAAGGGAGGAACATTCCTGGACGAGAGTGGCACTCCGGAACAATTCGCGACATTGGAGGTTCCGTTCGGAACCCAAACTTTGTCCAAGGCGATCGATGTGAAACTGGCCGAAACGGCCGGTGCTGAGCGTACGGCGGTCGCAGCGGACGTCGCCTTGGAATTGGTCGGCAAACCCCTGCAGCAACAACTCGCCGACAAGCCCGTGATCAATGACCGAAAGCAGGTCTTATTCGCGGGTGGAAGCGTTTGGGCTTGCGTCACGATCATGAAACCAGAAACGGCCTTGCAGCCGTTCCCGAAACTCACCGCCGCCGACATCAAAGCCTATGTCGCCCTGATCAACGCCAATCCTGGAAAGTATCCTGAGATTGACTTTATGAAGATCGAAGATGAAGCGGCACGTGCCGCGGCCCAAAAGGACTACGATCGTATCCGCGGCACGACAGGTGACAAACCCGCTGTGTTCCGTCCGGAAGAGCTTCAAGCGGGAGCTGCCCTTTTGGAACAGGTCAGCGAGTCCTTGGACTTTAAGACCCGGCAAGTTCATTTTGATCGACAAGCAGTAACCGCGTGGATCAGCGCTCGAATCACGCCGGCTGAATTGCGGGATCTGCTCCCCGCGGCAATCGGACGCGCCGTTCCACCGCTGCTGCCGATCGAGACTGCTGAGGCTGCGCCACCGGAAACTACCACCGAAGTGAAACCAGCCACCCCTCCGGCACCAGCACCGGTACCGACCGCCACACCAGCGCCTGTACCTCAAATGCCAGCGAAGGCACCTGAAAAGGTTCGAGTTCAGATTGCCAAACCGACAGAGCCACCAATTCCCGCGCCGGAGCGTGTGACCACCAAGCCGTCGCGGCCACTCTTGAAGTGGGAAATCGAACGTTTGAATTCCCCACCGTTTAAGTCTCGTTACACGCAGACACCAAAAACAACGGCGGAAATGGAGCTGTTCCGAAAACCCTAGAACGGTTCGGATTCCATATAGCCAAAGTCGCCAGACCTTGGGGTTCGGGTGACGACTGAGTCAACCGCCCCAATCTCTGGCGAAATTGGCGACACATGGATCAGCACTGCATTGCGATTTGTGACTGCAGCATGTAATCACGAGTTTGCGGCACGGCATGGCGATCTCGAGTCAACTGCATTTGAAACACCATGCCACTGCCTTGACGGAAAACCATCTCGGCACATGCGAGGTAGAACTCCCACATACGGCAGAATCGCTCGTCGTAGAGCTTAGCGACTTCGGCGCGATTGGCCTGAAACCGCTCGGCCCAGTGGCGGAGCGTTTCCGCATAATGGAGCCGCAGGATCTCGACGTCGGTGACCCACAAACGCTGGCGTTCGGTCGCGGCAAAGACCTCGGACATCGAAGGTGTATACCCCCCCGGAAAGATGTATTTGCGAATCCACGGCCCGGTTGTCCCAGGAGGACTCATGCGGCCAATCGAATGCAATAACATCACCCCGTCTTCAGTCAACAGGTTCTTGATCTTGCCGAAGAACTCATCGTAGTGTTTGACGCCTACGTGCTCAAACATTCCAACCGAGACGATGCGGTCGAAGCGTTCGTTCAGATCTCGATAATCGCGAAGTTCGAACCTGACACGATCGGACAACCCAAGGTCTCGAGCCCGTTCGGTCGCGACTTTGTGCTGTTCGGTCGAAAGAGTCACACCGACGACTTCGACATCTTCCATCTGGGCCAGTTCCAACGCCATTCCACCCCAGCCGCAACCGATGTCGAGAATCCGTTGGCCTGGTTCCAGTAATAGCTTGGCGGCGATGTGTCGCTTCTTGTTCAGCTGCGCTTCTTCCAGAGTGTCCGATTCGCTTTCGAAATAGGCGCAGGAATACTGCTGATCGACATCCAGAAATAGCGCGTACAGGTCACGCGACAGATCGTAATGGTGAGCGACGTTTTCCCGGGCTCGCTTGATGGGATTGTGCTGCTGCAGGAAACGAAATGTCTTGGAGATTTTCCTGATGACCGATTGCAGCGGATAAGCTCCCAGCGACAGTCGATTCAAGTTGAACAGATGCAGGAAGTCATAGATTGTGCAGCCTTCGAACTGCAGAGTGCCATTCATGTAGCCTTCCCCCAATGCGAGATCAGGGTTGAAGAACATGCGGCGATAAAGTCGCTTGTCCGTAATCCGAAAGGTGACTTGCGGTCCTGCT
>JAQGHT010000605.1 GCA_028291565.1 Planctomycetaceae bacterium
GAAGAACCTCGAGCCGCCATTGACTTTCACACCGTTCGGCTAACACCAGCTCAAATCGATCGCGGCCGCGCCGTCGCGAATACATAACCACCGGAACGTTCTCCAATATCGTGACCGCATAAATCTGATGTAGCGGAAATCGGTCGAAGACCTCGCGGATTTCACGAGTCGTATCTTGTTCGACTGACAGATAAACAGGAACTGCGGGCTCTGCATTAAATCGATTTGTCCGAAACAGCGAATGAAACCGGCCGTTCAAATCCGAATTACCAGATTGTGCGAAGCCATCCCCTTGGCGTCCAATAAACGAGGTGGACCACCGTGTTCCGTCCCAGTTGGTGCAGAGTAAATAATGCCCACTATGACTGAAATGCCAGAAGATCGGTTTGTCGGAAGCACCCGCCGCGGAATGCAGGTCGAATCCATGGTTTCCGATCAGGTCTCGATCGATCGATGTGGAGGGGATCAGGTGCAATTCACCGTTGGGTTCGATCGACCATTGTTGCAGCCGGATGATACCGACAAATGGTCCCTCTTCTGGCATGGGATGCCGGTATGCTGTCCAAAGTGTATTGGAGGCTGCGTACACATTGAGCGAACGGACTTCACCATCCACACTGGGCTGTTTACTGGCATCGACTTGAGAAACGGGATAATGGGTACAAGTTCCATCTTTCCAGACACTCAAACCGATCGATTCCGCGGGAAGATTGTGTGGCGGACTCTTCCGCGTCGAAGCATGCAGTATAGCTAATCCCCCCTGGGGTAAGCATTGCACCGAACTCGGTCGAATCATCAGAAGCTGCAGTCCTGCTTCATTGACGATCTCATGTTGAGTCCACGTCGCTGACTTGACCGTCGGTGGGCGTTTGAGTGCGGTGGAGGTACTCAAGACTTCGAGTGTTCCATCCTGGAATCCAGCAATCAGATGTTTACCGGAAGCATCGGATTCGACCGCGACAACCGGATTGTCCGGTTGCGCCACATTTCGGATCGAAAAAGAGAACAACGGTTCGCCACCCGCCAAAGGTGTTAGCCTCACGAATCCCTTCTCTGAGATTGCAGCGAGTAGATTTCCTGGCTGGCAAGTCGCGATCCCGGCGACAGACGACAATAGTGGCCTGGGGGTGAAAGTCAGATGTCTCTCACGTTCGAACGAGTGTATTCTCAACGCGCCGTCAGAATCGCCAGCAATCAACGTGCTGAGCGGGTTCTCTGGCCAGAAAAAGCAGGTTGCACCTCGTCCTGCGGCAAGTTGGGGCCGCTGCCATTTCGTCAAATCCCGCGGATCAAACACCCGGACTTCCTGGTCCGGCCCCGTACAAGCCAATCGTTTCCCACTGTCGCCATAGGCCAGCAGCGGCCGCAGGGGAAGATCGACGCGACAGGATTGTGTCGTCGGAGGACCTGATTTCAAAAACGTCCATTGATGTAATACTCCGGCGGAATCGAATGCTGCCAAGTTTTTCACCAACGGATCGACGGCCAACGCCTTCACCGGTCCTTCGATTTGCAACTCGTCCCGTTGCATTTTCACGATTTTTCCGTCCCGCCACTGCCAAAATCGGACATGTCCCTCAACGTCACCTGTGATGGCAATCGTCCCCTCAGCCGGGATTGCCAGTGCCGACACGGCACAATTGAGGTGTGCGGGATCAAGTGTCACGCATTCCTGAGTCACGACATTTCGTACGGAAAGTGATTGCTCACCCGCGATCCAGATCCAGTCGGGGTGTCCTGGCACGGCTCGCAACAAAGGATTTCGCGGCCCCGCAATTATCGTCCGATGAGCATCACGACTTACGTCCCAGAGTTTCAGGACTCCATCGCAACCGTAAGAAGCGACTCGACGCTCCTCATCATAAAACTCAAATCCGCGATACGTTTTCTGCAGCCATGACGGCCAAGTGTTGCGTACCGTCAGGTAGGCATCGCGTTTTTCCTGGTACTCAATAAAGACGGGACGTGATTGTGCGACATCCCACAGTGCGAACCTGCCGAGATTGTCTCCGGCAACCAGTGTTTGACCACTCGGCGAGAATCGGACTGCGTGTACCCCGGTAAATTCGCCGTCCACTTCGATAGGCAACTGGTATCGAGATTCCTGGCTCAGGACTGTCTGTTCTTCGTTCCAGCGAAGTGTCAGAACTTCCGAGTCTTCGGTGGCAATTGCCAGCAGGCTTGCAGTGGTGGAGACATCCATATCCCAGATACATTGGGCATATTTCTGCCGAAACAAGAGCTTGTTGCCATCGGTCGAGATACAGCTCAACGTTCCGTTGGCCTGCGCGACGGCCACGGTCTTCGCCGACAGTCGTACTAAGTCCAAGATCGGCGAGGGATCGAGGTGGACCTTCAGAAGTTGGACAGGATCTTGTCCATTGCTTCGAAACAGCCTGCCTTCTGCGTCCCCCAACAACAGTTCCTGGTCGTCGCGGGAACTGCAAACTGCAGTCAATGGACAAGAATGTTGCGCCAGCAAGACTTTTTGCAGTTCCAGTCCGTTCTTGGTCCAGTTCCAGACCGCTGCGCGGCCTTGCTGACTGACTGTCACCAGTCTCTGACTGTCAGTACCGATTTGAGGACCAAGCGGAGCGATTTGGGTGACTAACTCCGGCTTTTGTTGGGGGCTATCTATGCCACTGGAGATTGTTTCCACTACCGGCGATCCACGACGCTTTGCGGTGTCCCAGGCGCCGGGTCTTAACTCCTGAGTCCCAATGGCGATTAGCGACGTGGCGACGGCACGCCCTTCGTTTCCGAACGTCAGAAGACTTTGGCCGTCGGAATTCAACAGTGCAGCTGACACGCCCCAATCATGAACCGTGGCCAACTCGCGGCAGTTTGGCAGCGAAATGAGTCTCTGCTTGAGGTACTCGTCGGCCCAGGTGATATCGCCAGGTTCCACACTTCTGATTTTTCTCAGGGCTTCGACATGATCTCCTTGATTGATCGCGGTTTGTACTTCAGCGAGCAATCGTTGATGCAGGGGACCTGACAACGCGTTACGGGGAGGCACAGGGAGAGGGCCAGGTTGCACTTGATTGCCTACCGCCAGCTGAGCTCCCGTTTTCTGTGTTACCGCCGGAGCTGCCGGCAGCTCGTCTATCGCATTTGACAGCAACGGCGATCCGGAAAACGGAGTGCCACTCGTTCTGTTGGAAATCCTGTTTGAGGACACGAGAAGCAGCATAACAATGAACAGTGCGAGAACACCCAACGTTCCCTTCCACAACAGGGGAAATCTCGAGTCGGGGCGCCGCATCCACCGAAAAACACGTCGCAACCAGGAATCACGTCGTAAACCAGGATTCTGAATGATTTCGCGAAAGGTCTTGACCACAAGTCCAATATCACGTGTACGCTGCTCGGGATTTCGAGCAAGGCAGCGCATGACGATGTCTTCGAGTCGAGAGTCAAGACCTGGACATAGCGTGGAAAGTGGAGTCGCTTCCCCATCAGGGATTTGAGGTTTAACAAGATCGCCCGGCAGCAATTGGCTGGCAAATGGCAATCGTCCCGTCAAGAACTGATACGCCGTCACTCCGAAGCTGTAAAGGTCGCTCCTCTGGTCGCAACTTGATCCCGTCAGTTGCTCCGGCGAAATGTAATCCCAAGTTCCGACAGCCATGAATGGCTCTGTGATGAGTGTATCTTCTGAGCTTCGAGCGAGTCCCAGATCAGCCACGATCACCTGGACAGAGGTTGCAGTGCGCCACAATAAGATATTGTGCGGTTTGATGTCACGATGGATGACGTGTGTCGCGTGCAGGGCTTGGATGCCTTCGGCGATCTCCAGCAGCCACTGAGTGGCGAACGATTCACTTGCGGCTCCCACTGGTTCTCGACGTTTCAGCCAGTCATTCAGAGTCCGGTCGCCGTTTTCGTCGGCGGGAACGTACAACATTGCAATGTACTGATAACCATTATAATCGTCTGCTTCATAGACTACGATCAAATTGGGGTGGTCGATTTGCGAGGCATGTTGTTGTTCGCGTCGAAATCGCGCGGATGCGACTTTATCTCGTCCCGTCGCGGTGAGGATCTTCAAAGCCACCTGCCGAGTCATTGATCTTGCATCAGAGAGCTTGGCCTCCGCCAGATAAACGTGGCCATGTCCACCGCGGCCGATGGATTCGACAATCAGATACTTTTCTCCAACACCAAAACTCTGCCCACGGCGAAGCGGACCATGTCGGCGGAACGCCTCTCGGTAGGCGTCCCCCAGGAATTCACTCAGCTTCTCTTGAATGTCACTGAGAAGCCCTAGAGATTCGAGAAAGGCGTTGGGACGCACGTCCTGACGGTCGAGCAGTTCTTCATATTTGCCGAGTATTTCATCGATGTCCGAATCGGACAATTCTTCGGAGTCAGCCATCGAAAGGACGTCCCTCTTAGAAAATACTGAAGAACCAGTCGAGCTGTAGGTGTAATCCCTTTGGTGCTTTGACCTTGAGTTTGTATCACACGGTGCATTATGGTTCGGTTGTCGAATTCGAAGAAATGGACATGCATTCTCTGGTCAGCTTCTTATTGTGAAGGATCGAATCCGAAGCGTTTGAGCTCTGAGCGGACCTCTCGCAGCATCCTGGCGACTTCTTTCGGACTGCACTGGAGCTTGTTACAGATTTCGGCCATTGACATTCCCTCGGAACGCCAGATCCACGTCTGGCACGTTCTCGTGCTCAACGTCGACTCGATTTCCGGCAGTTTTTCGACAAACTCGCGACGTTCTGCCACGACATGAGGTGGTGTCATCGAATGCGAGACTTCAGCCAGCAGTGAATTGCTCCCAGGATATTGTTCGCGACGTAAACTGCGAGCCTGTACGGCAGTATTATCACGAATCATGCGCAGAATTCGCGACGTCAAGATCCGCCGCAGCCAGTTTTCAAATTCGGCTTGGGTTGTTCCTTGGAATTGTGACAGGACTTGAATCACTTCCAGGGCGACGTCTTGAGTTGCGTCCGAGGCGTCGACACGCCGCCGTAGAAATAAGGGAAATGTTGTTCCAGCCTTGGTCCTGACGAAATCTCTCATGAAGGACATCAAGTCATTCACCGCGTCGGGACGTCCTTCGCGCGCGCCTTTCAACAACTCTGAGAAAGGGATCACTTCGGAATCTGACATACTCAAACCACTTTCGTCGGTCCCAGGCAAGATCGTAATTCACAATCGCAAGCGTTTCCTTATCATGGTGCGCTCGGCCTCACTTCCGGAATAGAAAAACATCCCGCTGCGCCAAGAATTCAAAACTTTTTGGGTTCCCGAATCTCGCCAAGTGGTCACAAAGAGATTTGGCATGGAAGCTCGTCCGCAGTCAGTTGCTCGAAGTAATTGCGCGGTGCTTCGCTGGACATCAGATCGCGCGTTCGCATAAATCAGCCAAGTCTGTGAGGCGGAATATGCCACCCGCGGAGTCGGAAGAGGCTTCTCCTGGTAGGGAACGTCCATGGGTCATGAGAATGAGTCAGTCGAGGCTCACATACTCGCGAATGATCTCCCACGCGTCGTCCCGTCAAGCATCAACCCCGGGATGAAAGAAGTCCGACATCGAACATGTGAAAACTCGGCGCCTTTCCCCAGTTTTGATGGCAATGCGATTCCAACCAAAAGGGTTCATTCAAGTCGACTTGGGTCGACCGGGGTGGTAAAAAGGCTCGTTCCCCAACGCCGCATGATTTGTCCAATATAACAGTGCATGCAGGCCTGCGACACCTGGTCGCGGTGTTGAATTTGCGAAATAAGTGATACGATCAGAAAGAAACAGTTTCAAGGTTCTCGCCAATAGTCGAAGCTGAATCTGTTGAAAAAATGTCAACGCTCACATCAGCTTCCTTTCGGGCAGCGAGTCCCACAACCGCAGTTCAACTGTCAGATCGAGAAGTTCAACGCCGTCGCGAAACTCGACCGGCCGGATCATTCAGGAGAAATAGACGAAATGAGAACCACCTTATTGGGCCTCTTCATGTTGTGTGTCCTGGCTGACATCGTGGTCGACGTCGAGCCGGTCACATTGAAACTTTGGCCCGACGGACCACCCACTGAAATGGTGCCGAAGTCCGACGCCACGGTGAAGCTCATTCAGTCCTACGGCGGGGTTGGTCCTAACCGCATCACCGATGTCAGCGAACCCACAATCACGGTCTTCCGGCCGGAGAAGCCGAACGGCACGTCGGTGATTGTGGCTCCCGGTGGCGGCTTCATGTTTCTGTCGTACGCTCACGAGGGCACTCAGGTCTGCGAATGGCTCAACTCGTTGGGGATCACCGCCGTGTTGTTGAAGTATCGAACGCCGACTCGCGACGAGAAAGAAATGTTCGAACTCCCCGTACAAGACGCAGAACGAGCCCTCGGCTTGGTGAGGCATCACGCGGCCGAATGGAAACTCGATCCCAAGCGGGTCGGCCTGCTGGGTTTTTCGGCCGGAGCGAACCTCGCCGGCCATGTTTCATGGGATCGCGGCAGTCGGACCTATCCACAGAAACCCGAGTTGGACGATCCACGCGGGCCGGACTTCCTCGTGTTCATTTACGGAGGTGGTTTCCTCGACAAAGACGACAAGTCAAAGTTCCGTTCGGGATTCAGCATCCCGGCTGATGCACCACCGGTTTTCATGCTGGTCGCTCACGATGACAAGGCAAACCCGATCGAAGCGGCCATGTTGTACCTCGAATACAAGAAGCGCGATCTTTCCGCCGAACTCCACATTTGCGCCAAGGGAGGACACGGATTCGGCATGCGTAAAGATGGCAAACCGATCAACGATTGGCCTCAGCGTTGCTCCGAATGGATGAAAAGTCTCGGTTTCCTTGACGCGAAATAAGTCCCGTCAAGTCTTCGTAAGTGAGGTATCTCAGTCTGTTATTCGGTGCTATTTCTGAACGGCGAACACGACTTGCCGTTTGGCCCGGTTAATGCCGACCAATCCACCTGTGTGAGTATCGCAGGCAAACCCTTGGCCGGTAAATGGCACGGATTGTGTCTCGACCAATTCCAGTACCTTCCCTTGGATGGGCAGACGCAGGCGAAAAAACAGCGGATCGTCATGGCCGGTCACGAGCAAATCGCCGTTACGCCAAATCCCGCCAGATAGGCTGTATTGCCCCAATTTCTGGATGACTGCGGCGGGATAGGTCCAGTGTCCCTTCTCGTTCCATTCAGCGTCGAACTTGACGAGGAATGTCTCGTTGTTTTCAGCACCGTATCGTGCGAAATTGCACCACCAGTGGCCGTCATGCCGGACTGCCCAGGTGAGACTGCCACCGAAATCACCAAAATCCTTGAAGACAGAGAGCCGCATCGACTCTAGATCCAGCAACTTGATTTCACTTTGCTCCGGCAACATCGGATAATTGGAGTGAGCACAGAAGAGTTTTCCCTCCCACAGGAATCCACTGTTGAGGTGCTGTGCCGCGCCGTCACTCACGGCAACTCGCTTTCCAGTAACCCGGTCGTACTTGGCAATCAGCGCATTCGTGATCGCATACACGAATTTCTCATCTGCGGCAGCCGCCTGATTGGCTTCCGGTGCCGAAAGGCTTGACGTGAAAGACCAGTCCCGCGACTTATCTGTTGATACAGCGATTGGCTCGGCCGCATTGGCGATAATGCCAAGCACGAGGAGAGCCACGACGATTATGATGCGGCACATGCAGTGATTCCAATCATGACCAAGTAGTCGGCAGGAATGCGTGATTCCACATTGGGACCGTCACGAACCAAAATCTGGATTCAAGCCTCCGGAGGGCTGCCGTCAATTCGTTTTTGAAGTTCGGACCGACACGCGCTTGATTCCGGACGATTGGCTTAAGGCATCTTTTCAATGATGGGGACTCAAATCTGGGTTTTGATAGATTGGTAAGACGACCATCGTGATGAGAAGTTCCAATCGTGAAAGACCAAGTTCATCCGACTGATCATATACCGCATCGGCGTTGGCCAACAGTTCGAAACAGTTGGCCGCTCGGCTCACGTCGGGAACTGGCGAACTTGATCGTCTGATGGAAAGACTGACGATATCGCCCCCAATGCGGCTACTATGTTGGCGATAACTTCCCGATCCATGGCCGAGAATTACCGATGGGAGTCAACAGCAAATACCATTCAGTTTTTCAGTGAGCGAATCGGCTACGCACTTTCACTGCAGCACATGGTTAGGCGCTCGCATCCTTTGCCGAAACCTTGGATCGCAGCAGGCCATAGAGAGTAAGAAGCAGTGCCACCATGATGGTCACACCACACAGCTGGAGCGAGCCAGAAACAATCGGATTGTCGGTGCCATGCGGAGGCGGAAACTTCTCATTGATCGTCGGCATGAGCTTCGATGAGGCACCAATGAAGGCCGCCGCCACTCCTGCTGCACCGTTTGTCCATGTACCGATCTGCAATGTGGCGAACCACACTTTCAAGGTCAACGGACTCAGGGAGAGATCCCTGACCAGGAAGCCGAACACGACCATCAAGACGCCATTGGCGGTGAATTCGATGTGCGCCATAACGATGCCGCGAAACCACGGCACCGCTGACCGTGGGATAAATCCGACCATGCAGCCTACAGTGATCTGGAAGACTCCCAACACCAAGGTCCAACGTCTGAGCGTTTCTTTTAAGCTATTGGTGTCGATTGACATAAATATCTCCCGGTCGTGCGTCTATGACCAGGGGTCATCGGCCCGACCCG
>JAQGHT010000620.1 GCA_028291565.1 Planctomycetaceae bacterium
ACGGCGTCTCTCAACGGACACACAAGGCCAATTGACGGAACTCGGACAAAAATCGCGAAACGCAGCAATCAATCAGGACATGAAGGCAGCGAGCAAGCTGCGATTTGTCTCACTGGCCCGCCTGGAGCGAGCTGCCGCGGAGAGACTGAAAGACGGCTTACCCGTCCTCGAAACCATGCGAAACATGGCCGGCTTGTCCCGAATTCAGTATGTGATCGCCGTACCCGAAGAAAATGATATTTTGCTCGCAGGTCCAGCTGAAGGTTGGAAGTACAACGAGAAGGGTGTGGCGGTGGGGATTTCCAATAATCGCCCAACACTGCATCTTGACGACCTGGTCACCGTATTGCGAACGTTTACGAAGTCTGGCGATAAGATTTTTGGATGTTCTATTAATCCTCGTCAGGAGAATCTGAAGGCCGTTAAAGAGTTTGTTGAAGGCTCGCAAAACGCCGGCCCCCTGGCTCCGGGTGCGACGAAGCACTTTTTAACGGAAATCCAAAGTCGGATGGGACTGCAGGACGTCGTGATTTATGGCGTCCCAGCCAATTCCGAAGTCGCCCGCGTCCTGGTTGCGGCCGATTATCGAATGAAACTCGTCGGTATCGGCAAGCTGGAAGGTGGCAAAGAGATTCCCAGCATCTTCGAGTTGCTGCCGAAATTCCCAAAACATCAGACCATGCCGCTCGATGCGTTGCGTTGGTGGCTGACGATGAAATACGAATCGATCTTGCACAGCCCCGATCGACAGGTCTATGAAATTCGTGGCTCTTCTGTGCAAGTCCAGTCGGAAGACCAATTTGTGAAGGCCGATGGCACCCGAGTTGAAACGGGGCATGCCAGTCCTGTCAATCGATTGTTCGCGGAGAATTTCACTCAACACTACGGTGAAATGGCGAAGCGCGATCTCGTGTTTGCGGAACTGCAAAACGTGTTTGATCTCGGAATGGTCGCTGCACTCTTACATTCCGAACATCTGGCGCAAAAAGCAAATTGGACAGTAGGTTGTTTCGGAGTTGAAGGCAGTTATCAGCCTGCGAAAGTTCCCGTCTCCAAGACTGTGGAATCTGTCATCAACCATCGTGTCTACAATGACACGAATGTCGTGGTTCAAGTGGCAGGCGGTGTCCGTGGTGATGTGTTGGCCCTCGCCCGCCAAACACAATTGCATCAGGAATCCAGCGAATTGAAGGCGATTCCCGGACAGGCTAAAATCAAGCCTGCCAAATTGCCTGAAGGCCGCTGGTGGTGGGATGCCGCGAAGTAAGCGGAAAAAGGTCATTGCTCTGAATCACACCCGGTGGGGATTCTCACCGGGTGTTTTTTTGCGCCGTGAGGGAACCGCGAAAACTGTCGGTTATGTCGATTGCACGTCAAGGGTCAATCATTCCAGTCTGCGGGGGCTGAGAAAACTTTGCCGAAGAGGCAAGTTCGGAGCGTCGATACCCACTATGAGCCGATCCTGGAAGCGATCATTATGCGTCGCGGACAGATCGGTCAATTCTCCTCGCGTGGCCGTAGCTCAAGTGTTCCGCACAATCGCGCATCACAGACGTTTCGACTCCGCCCGCGTTGGAAATAGTGTGGTCTGGACTGCCGGCCAGGATGGCTGATCGGGCAATCCAGACTCTCTGGGAAAGGCGCTTCGGATCCGCTTTTTTCGCCCGCGCTCAACACTGGCAATCCGGCGATCAATGTTTCCTAACACCCCCGATCGGATTGAACAAATCCGTAATATCGATGAGTTAAGAGTCTTCATTCGTGAAATGCTGTGTGCCAAGGAGAACTTGGTCTCGGAGCAGTTTCCGATCAACGAAATTGTACTGCGGCGGGGCGAACAGTCCTGTGGCCTACAGTTTTTGCTGTTCGGCCCCCGAAGTATTCGCCTGGGGGCAATCTGGGCGGCCGAGCACAATGTCGTCTATTTTTACGCGGCGAACGGTGAGCGGTATCTCAAAGTTTCGCTGAAACATCGCCTCGCAGACAATACGGCATCTGTCGCGACTTCCTCGTGAGTTCTGTGCGAGTCTAAGCTCGGCGTCCAGCTGAGGTTTATACCGGGCTTGCGGACGCCGCCCCGCTGACGAGTTAAACTCGGTCACGCACCCACTTAATGCCTCGCCGTCCCAAATGCGACAGCAATAACTTGCGGTCCTAAGCAGGACCTTGTCCAAGCCTGCCCACAGCGAAACACCATTCACGATTGCATCAGGCCCCAAGTCGTTGGATAATCACGCTTGCCGAACGTTTCAGGGAAACGATTTCATTGGCTATGGCGATCTCAACCAGATCTTTTTGCGCTCACTTCGAACTGCTGACACGAAGGGGTCACGAAAATGTTCTTAGCGGTCCTCTGCAGCTGCGTATTGAGTTTCATCGCGGTCCCCGTTAACTCATCTCCGTCGTCAATCCCGCCAGTTCTGGCTGGCATTCCCATCCTGATTACCCATGGTGAAACGATCACCAAGCTTGGTGATGTCTCAGCGGCCGATAAGCTCCGATTTCCTGGCAATGTCGAGATTGGATTCAAACATAGTTATTTTGGCATCTTCTGGATCGAC
>JAQGHT010000650.1 GCA_028291565.1 Planctomycetaceae bacterium
TCCGCGTCCGCCACCAGGCCCACCGGCTCCGCCACCACCGGGCCCGCCGGCCATTGGTCCTCCGGCACCACCGCGACGTCCACCTCCTGGGCCACCCGCTCCTGGACCACCAGCGCCCGGCCCACCACCTGGGCCGCCAGCTCCGGGGCTGCCCCCGGCATCCGGTCCGCGCTCACCGTTTCCTCCACGTCCTTCACTGCGGGGGCCGCGTCCGCCTGGAGGACCGCCAGCCGCGCCTCCAGGACCGCCTGATTTCGAGGGGTCACCGGCGCCTGCTGGGGCGGAGGTGCCACCGGCCTTGCGAGTTGTGGCTTCTGCCGCTTTCGTCTTTTCTTCTTCCGCTTTCGCAGCATCTTCCAGAATGCCGATTTCCTTATTCAGGACAATACGTGGGTTCATCAAGACGTCTTCGCCTTCTTCCAGGCCTTCTTTGACTTCCAGATTCACGTCATTCGTCTTTCCGACTTTGACTTCACGTGTTTCCGGCTTCCCGTTCACGACCGGAAAGGCATACTGCCTGCTGCCCACCGTGATGACGGCTTGCACAGGAACGTTCAGACAAGAGGGGATGTAATCGACCTTGACTTCGACTTCTGCCGAAAGCCCGGGTTTCAAGTGCCGGACTTTTTCTACAGAATCGGTTAAGCGGACAATCGTGGCGTATTCTTTCAGATCGCGGTTGGGCCAGCTGCCCGAAAGAGGCACTGACGAGACGCTGAATATCACGCCGTTGAACTCTTCGCCCTGGGCTGCTTCTGTGCGGATCAGGCACCTCAGGCCTTCCGAAATAAATCCAATTCGGGACTCGTGCACTTTGGCGTTCACCTGCATCCGCGAAAAGTCGGGTAGATTGATAATGGCCTGACGTTCGCGAACCACCGCCCCTTCCTGAATGACGGCGGCATCGCTGCTGCCGCCGCGGCGGTCATTGCTCGTGTTGTTGGCGTACACAACTTCGCCATCCTGCGGCGCGACCAGCTTGCAATTGGCAATCTGCTGTCGCATTTTTTCCAGCTTCGAGCTTTCCACTTCGGCCGTCAGCCGGCAGGCGGAAAGATCGGCGTCAGCCTGGGCCATCGCCGCCGAGGCCTTGCGTTTCACGCGTTCCAGCTCTTTGACAAATTCCACGGCATTCGCTTTCTTTTCCGCGATTTGCCGCTCATGGGTGTACTTTTCCAGAACTTTGAATGACAAATCCGCGACATCCAAGGCCAAGTTTTTCTGGAGCACGGAAATTCGCGCCGCTTCCAGAGCACTTTGAGTCACATACCCCTTCTTGGCACTTTCTTTGGAGAAGTCATAACTTTCCTGGGCCCGCTTCAGCTCTTCTTCCGCCAATGTCTTTTTGCCCTTGAGATCCGCCTGCTGATTCTTGTAATCCCCTTCTTCATATTGCACCAGATCCAGGTCCGCGAGTTTCAACTTCAAGTCGGCCGCGTTAATATCGCTCTCGTTCTGAGTAATCTGGATCGCCCGTTTCTCGATGGCTTGCTTCAGTGCGGCGTCAGCCTGTTCGACCACAATTCGCTGTTGCGTTTCCGAGTCCCGCAGTTTGGAAGAATCCAGCTCGACGAGAACCTGGTCTTTTTTCGCCGTGGTCCCCTCTTCAATGATCTTAATAATGGTGGTCGTGCCTTCCACCTTACTCACTAGTGTCACATTGGCAGCACTGTCCAGGCTGCCACGCTCGGTGATCGTGATTTCCAGCGGACCTTTTTTCACCTTCTCAGTGATGTATTTGATGGTCTGCGATTTACCGAAGCCCAACCGTCCCGTGAACGACGCCCAGCCGACACCCCCGGCAGCGATGATCAAAATCAGAAAAATCGTTGGTCCAAGGCGGAGAAAACCTCCGCGCGAACTGCCGGAGCGTTCAACTCCGGCATGAGGCTGTGGCGTCGAACTGAGTTCAGGCGAAAATGAGCACCGATTTCGCATGGCAGGTTTCCCTATTCCGGTTTGGCCGGCACTGCCGGTGGAACCGGTGTATCCGGGCTGGGGAGTGGGGGCGGGGAGTTCAGATCTATAGGCATTTCGGCGGGGATCGGGACATCCAAACCAGAAGTTTGAGCGGACCCCGTGGTCCCAAATTGACTCTGGTAGTAGTCGTCGATCCACACACCGCGTTCGTCAAGCTGCATTATACCCATATCGCTATGAATGTTAAGCCGGTTTGTCTCATAGCCGACCCAGATGGAAATTAAATTATTTTGAGCCGTCAACACGTTGCCCAAGGCGTTGATGATATTCAAACCCGTATTGCTGCTGCCTCCCCCGCCTCCACCCCCAGTTGCCGCGGGGGCGAGTGCCGCTTCGACTGCTTGATCGTATTGCATTGCAGCCGTACGCACGCTGCGGCGAGTCAGTTCAAATTGGTTCTGAGTCACATTCAGCTGCCGCCATTCCTGACGAATGTTTAATTTGACCTGGTCTTCCGCCTGCATGTAAGCACGACGGACCTGCTGGTAGGTGACGAGCGCCGCTCGATAATTGTTTCGCTGTGCAACCTGATCTAATGGAGCGACGAAGTTCAACCCCATGCGATAGCTGCTTTGATCTTCTCGAAATTCGAACGGCGCGGTGCTGCCGGCACCCAACGGAACCGTGTTTAGACTGCCCTGCACGGTGACATTGACCTGCGATCTGAGTGCATTTGCGATCACTTCGATTTTCCGGCGCGCGTCCATGACGAGCGCTCGCTGGTTCATCAGATCGACGCGATTTTCCAGACCCGTCTGGACCGCCTGCTCAATGGTCGTGTTAAACGCATTCAGATCAATCAGTTCCACCCGCAGATTGATCTGAACGACTTCCAGATTCTGCACGAGTTTTAACAGTCGTTCGCGCTCTTTCGCGAGAATCTTGGCTGGGTCGGCGCGGTCTTCCAAAGGGGCGCCTTTCTCGGCAGGAAGATTTTTCGCTCTCCGAATCAGTAATAGTTTGAGATCTTCCAGAGTCTTGATTTCATTGTTCAAATCCAGCCGGATGATGTCAATCAGCCGCTTATCCCGCTCATAGTCGATTAGAATTTGCTTGCGGTATTGTTCATCAAATGTGGGAGGCAAGCGCGCCAACCGATTTGGCGTGTTGTCCTGAACTCTTTGTAAATCCGATTCCACCAGGCCCAGTGCTTCCACCTTCGACCGCTTTGCCAATTGCAGCAACCGGTCCGTCATGGTTTGTAAGTCCTTGGAAACCAACTCGTTTCCCGACAGGGCCGATGCATCTTCCACGTACTTGGTCAGATCATCTTCCATGGCCAGTAAACGAGGGCTGATCAATTCAAACTGGTCCAGTTGCTTCAGATTGAGCGAGATCCACAAATCGGGGGGCAAGCCCAGCAGAAACTTGTAGTTATCCAGGTCAAACTGATACGCCAACTCCCGATTCAGCAGAGTGATGCGGTTGTTCAGCATCGTGGATTCCAACTGATTCACTTCCAGACTCAGCGTATTCTTGGCCGCCTGCGACAAGACCAGCAATTGGGCCGCTCGATTCTGGACGTCCGGATTGTTCGTGACCTTCTGTAAGGCGAACAAATCCGCTTCAGTGAAGAGCCCCTTGAGCGCCATGCTGTTTGATGCAGCATCGTATCGCAGCTTCGTGTCGAGAGTTTCAGGCAGATCCGGAAAATCCAGTCCCCCGAATTTCTTCTGGCGAAATTCCGCGTCGGAATATTCATCGGGCAGCGGGATCTTGATTTCCTCAGGGGTTTCTTTAGACAAGGCACGCAATCGCACCAGCTGTTTGTTTAGCAGCAGGATGTTGAAGCGTGTGTTTCGAATTCCCTGGTAGTCTTCCAGCAAATTGAGATAACCAGAGGTCCCATTGACGATACTGACGAAAAACGTTTGCCTGAAGCGGGCGAAGACCCGCAGTTGATACAGGGTATTGCGTTCCGCCTGTGTCAGCGATTCGAGGATGACCTGGCGCCCGGCTCCAAGCAACAACGGTTGCACAATGGAGTAAGAAAGCACGCTCGCGGTGCTGGATTGATTTCCGCCCGTGAAGAGCCAAAGTGTGTTGTTCGCCAACTCCACAATTGCCTGGCCACCGCCCGGCAACAACTGACTGATACCAGCCCGCGCATTGCCCTGCAAAGTATGCGGTGGCGCGCCTTCCGTGTCCGTCAATCCGGCACTCGGTTTTTGCCCTCCCAGACCCAGATATCGCACATCGAACTGGAAGCGTTGCAAGGTCAAAGTCAAGGCGGCCAGATAGACGCTTTCCAACTGCAATTGGAAATCGCGACTATGGATAAACGCCAATTCGATGGACTGAGGCAACGTGAGATCAGCGATGCCCGGACCTGGAGCGAACCCGGCCTTACGCTGCTCTTCCAGCTGTTCCGGAGTCAGGCCGAACGGTTCCAGCCATTGCGGATTTTCCACGGTCAGCGTGTCGCCAAACTTATGCCACGACTTCCAACCGCGAATGGGTTTTTGCGGATACAGCCACGGCGGGAGCACGCCCCCGGTCCACGGTTGGTCGACCCTGGCCATGCCCGTATTACGCCCCATCCAATGCATAAACACATGGGCGGTGGGATCGTCAGGCGGCAGCGGTTCGCAATCGGGATCGTAGGGGTCAAAGAAACGACTTTTGGGATCCGGTTGCAAATCCAGCCGGTTCGGCGACCAGCGCGGGTCCGCCGACATATCTTTTAAGATCGCATACGAGTTCTTGTCAGCGTTTTGCCTCCAGAAGGAGCGCGAACAGCCCGATACAATCAGTAACGCAGCGCAAGCAAACCCTGTCACGCACCAGGTCCAACGACGCGGTGTGCGCGGTGACTCGGTCTGCAGCGAACGCGGCTTAGCCTGCGTGGGCATGTCGAGTCTCCGTACCCTCGGAATGGGAATCAGTTGCATTGCCGCCGATACGACCGGCGACCGCGTTGTTGGATGCGACCAGTTCCAGCTCCGTTTCCCAGATGGCGATAAAACTGCACAACTGGTCACGAAACGCCTGGATTTCAAACACGTCGAACGCACGCAAGACAGCTTGGGCACGTGTCGAGTAATCACCCTCGGTCAGGGACAACTGCTGCTCACCCTTGTCTGTCAGACGCACGACGCTACGTCGGCGGTCAAAGGGCGATTTTTCACGAGAAACCAAGCCGTCACCCCGCATCCGGTCCAGTAACGTGCTGACGTTGGCTTCCGATTGTTTCAAACAACGAGCCAGTTCCGATTGCGAACATTCGCCATTCTTGCTGCCCCGAATAGCTCGCATAATCGTAAACCGCGCGTCGTTCAGCCCATGTGCCGTCAAACAGGGGGTCATTAATTCACGGATCGAATCGGCGGCAGTCGTGACCAATTCAATCAAGGATTCAAAACTGGCCGAATCGTTCGACGCAAT
>JAQGHT010000694.1 GCA_028291565.1 Planctomycetaceae bacterium
CTGTCAAATTCATTTGGCAGTCCGTTCGCTGCTTGAGCTGAAATCCAGCTGTTGTGAGAACCGCGAGGGCTCGTTCAAACGTCTGTTCGACGTGACCCGAAAATGGTGCCGTGCGGGAGTATCCTCCTGAAAATACGCTCATACGCGCAGCGATGTCAGTGTTCGCTGAACTGTTTGCGGCAGGCTCTCCGTTGGTTTCAGTTTGATCAGTTGAGGCGCTGAAGTCAGTCGCTTTCAACAGCGGAGCGGGACACGGAACATTCAGCGGTCGTTGTACATGGGCCAGCCAATGGCCGAGCAATTCGGCAACTTCTTGGGCGGATTGAAACCGGTCACAGGGGCGTTTGGCCAACAGCTTAGTAATGATTTCTTCGAGCCATCCGGGAATCTCGGGATTAAGGTCTCGTATTGGCGGCGGGGTTTCGTCGCAGATCCGTTTCAGTAAACCCATCATCGTCGTGGCGCGGAACGGAGGCCGGCCAGTACAGAGCATATACAACACGCTTCCCAGGCTGAACAGATCTGAACGCAGATCGATCGCTTCGCCATTGGCCTGTTCAGGTGCCATGAATTGGGGTGTTCCCGCCACGATTCCGGTTTGCGTCATTCCCACATCGTCGACCGCTCTCGCCAATCCGAAGTCCGTGATCTTCACACGTTCCACACCATTTTCGAGCAGAATATTGGCCGGTTTGATATCACGGTGCACCAGCCCCTGGGCGTGTGCCGCGGCGAGTCCGGCGGCGGTCTGCATGCCAATCCGCAGAACTTCAGTCACAGACAATGGCCCCGTTGTGGCCAATCGCTCATGGAGTGTTTTACCACGAATATATTGCATTACGATGAACGGTGGCTCGTGATGTTCTTCGACGGCATAAATCGCGACGACATGGTCATGGCTGACTGCCGCAGCCGCCCGGGCCTCACGAATGAACCGCTTGCGGGCCATGGGGCTCGACGCCAGATGCGCGGCCATCACTTTGATGGCGACGATTCTCCGCAATGAGGGATCATAGGCCTTGAGCACCACACCCATGCCGCCGCGTCCGACGACTTCCAGCACTTCATAGTCCCCCAGACGCCCTAAAGAATCGGTCTGGTTAGAGGGTTGCAGGAAGTCGAGCGAAAGTGGAGCCAGACTCGGAGCGGTGGCTGAGCACCCTTCCAGCGCTTCTGGAATCTGGTCCTGCTCATGGTCCATGAGTTCGCGCAAAGCGGGTGTTTCGGTGACAGCTTCCTTGCGGGCTTCGATTCCGGCGAGAAGTCTTGCGGCGCCTTCCCAAGACTCTTGCCCGGCAACCAGTCGTTCAAGTCTCTGTTGGCATGTGGGGCATTCATTCAGATGTCGCTCCAGGATCTCTCCTGTCCACGGCAACGCGGCATCGGTCAGGCCTCCGCCATCGAGAAATTGCTGGAGCAGCGAAGCATCGGGGCATTGATTGAGATCGTGCGGCATCGGAAATTTCCCCTCTCAGGGGATCGGCAACGTAGCATAAGCCTCTGGCTTGTGCGTCTGACGAGACTCGATGAGGGCCAGCTTGAAGCTGACCTACGCTTCATTCACCAATTCTTTCAGCCTCGCCATGACACGGCTTTTGGCCAGATAAACGGCTGCGACCGACAGCCCCAGCTCAGCGGCCACAGCCTTTCCACTTTGGTTTTCGACTGTGGTTTTCCAGAACGCGTTCCAAGTCGATTCCTGAACCTCCAGGCGAACCCGCTCCGCCGCCCAGGCAAACAGGCGCTGCTCGTGTTCGCGTTCCCAGATCTCTGACAATGCGTTGTCACTGTCCGGCATGGCGTCGAATTGCAATCCGTTGGGGGAATCGCCTCGGCCAATCCAAGCGGACCGTTGCTTTGCGAACCAGTCATGCAATTCATTTCGGACAATCGTGAACAACCAGCCTCGAAAAGAACCACGCTCGGCATCGTAGTCCAAACGCCCGATCGATCTCGCGACGCTGCGTAAGACCTCTTGCGTGACATCCACTGCGTCGGCGTCCTGCAACCCCTGTTTCCGTGCGAAACCGTAAACGAGCGGTGAATAAATCTCAACGAATTCGCCCCACGCCCACTGGTCGCGGGCATCTCGCATCCGCACCAGCAAACTCGGTCGAGTCACATGGGATTCCGACATCGGTGAAGCCTCTGTCAACAAGTACTGGCTTCGCAAAAGAATCTATCGCGAGAAATGCAGAACATCTCAAAACAACCCGCGACTCGGTTTCACCGGTTTGATGCAATCTGCCGAGTCGTAGCGTGGCGAGTTGACTCGTGCCGAAATTGGATCGCGGGTCAGCCAGTCTTCCGGGGCCGGGACAAGCAGCGAATTCAGCTCAGCAACATCTTGCAGACCGGGGTCCAGCCAACGCATCCAGTTCGCCTGAGACAGCATCACCGGCATACGATCATGAATCTCCGACATAAATTGGTTCGCGGACGTCGTCAAAATCGTGAAAGTCTCAAGATTCGTATCTTCTTCTGTGTCATGCCAAGTTTCCCACAAGCCGGCCAGAGCCAGGATCTCATGGTTAGTTCTGTAGATGTGCCAAGGCTGTTTGACCTTCTGCGTGATGACCTCCCATTCATAGAAGCCATCCGCCGGAATCACGCACCGCTGTTTCAGGAATGCCTTAGAGAATGCCGACTTCGTTGCGGCAGTCTCGGATCGAGCGTTGATCATTTGAGATCCAACGCTTGCACTTTTGGCCCAGGGAGGAACCAGGCCCCATTGAATCGGGCTGGCAAGCCGAGTCCCATCACCTGCCTGTCGGATGACTAGTGTCGGCTGGGCGGGGGCGATATTGAACCGCGCTGACCAATCGGGCTCCCGCAGCAATTCAAATATTTCTGCCAGGACGGCGGGATTCGAATACAGATTAAAGCGTCCGCACATTTTGTCACCTGCGATACCAAAGGGCGCCCTTCAACGATTTTGCACACGTTCCGTCTGCAAATCCGGGAGTGGGGAATCGCGCCGAAAACGAAAACGATAAGTGAAGGACGCCAATAAGGCCCCGCGCGACACCACATGGCAACCGACACACAAATCCGCCGTGCGAATCGCTCCGACCATGATCATGTTCGTCGCTTTCTCGGTCTCGTTTCAGGGCATCGTACGTTCTACATAGTCTGAAGTATTGCAAACAACTCTCTGTCCCGGCACAATGGAATGATGGACTTCGAAAAGCGACTGCAACAGGCCATTCAGCGTGGCCAATCCGAAAGTAATGCCAAAGATCAGGCGCAAGTCGAGCAAAAGCTCGGCGAAGCAGAACTGCGCAAAATACATGCCGATCTCAGGTTACAATTCTCCGAACATATTGAGGAATGCTTACGCCAATTGGCAGACCATTTCCCTGGGTTCGAGTTCAGTTCTGTCGTGGGCGAAGAAGGTTGGGGCGCCGAGATCAATCGCGACGATCTCGGACTCGGTAACTCGCGCACTCAACCCCAGCAAAAGAGCTATTATAGCCGCTTTTACAGCAAGCTGCATTTGGTAATCAAACCCTTTTCCAGTGCCCACATCGTGGAACTGGTCGGCAAAGGGACAATTCGCAACAAAGAGATTTACAGCCGCACGCAGTATCAGCGCCTGCCCGACGTCGATACGTCTGTCATGATGCAGACGATCGATCAGTGGGTGTTGGAATACGCCGAGAAATACGCCTCGCAGAAATGAAGCAGGCACCGCATTTGTAGGATGGACATCCTGTCCGTCCTGCCCAGCGAATCTGTAGGATGGACATTCCTGTCCGTCTTGTTCGACGCAACGGAAACAATCATCGATCCCGCAGTAATCCCGCGTTTCATCGCACATTACGCGGACCGGACAATTCCATGCGTACGAAAAGGCGAGTGTTGGCCGTAAGCCCGATGGTTCTTAACAGCTGTTTTTAGCGATAAAGCTGCTGCTCCGGGCGAATCCCAGCGTGCTGGACTTCTACGTCATCAAAGTCCAGCTTCGTGGACTGCTTATGCTGTTTCCAGCGCAAACTGCATATCGGCGATCAGATCGTCGGGATGCTCAATCCCAACCGAAACTCGCAATGTTTTCTCCGTGATTCCCCCCGCGCGTCGGGCTGGTAGATCCATCGAGACGTGACTCATGGTGTCAGGATGCTCGATGAGTGATTCCACGCCGCCCAATGATTCCGCCATCGAGAACAGCTTGGATTTGGTCATGACCTGCTCGGCCAATTCACGGCCGCCACGCACATCGAAACTCAACATCGCTCCAAATCCGGTCATTTGCGACTTCGCCAATGCGTAGTGCGGATGGTCGGGCAGGCCAGGGTAGTAGACCTTTTCCACCTTGGGGTGCTTGGACAAGAACGTGGCGAGCGCCATCGCACCGCGCTGGTGTGCTTCCATTCGTGGCCCGAGTGTTTTCACGCCGCGCAAAACCAGCCAGGCATCAAACGGCGAACAGGCTAATCCCAAGGCGTTGACGATGTATCCGACTCGCTCGGCATGTTCCTTGTGCTTGGAAATGATGCACCCTGCCACGACGTCGGAATGCCCATTGAGGTACTTGGTCATCGAGTGGACCACAATATCGACCCCAAGTTCAAGTGGCCGCTGGAAATAAGGCGACATGAAGGTGTTGTCGGCGATGGTGATCGCGCCGGTTGATTTGGCAATCTCGACGCACCCGGCGATGTCGACCAGATTCAACAACGGATTGCTGGGGGTCTCAATCCAGATGCACTTCGTCTGGGGAGTGACAGCCTTGCGGATGTTTTCCATGTCGCCCATGTCGACGAATGAAAACTTCAATCCGGCATTGGAAAAGACCGAATCAAACAGGCGATACGTGCCGCCGTAAATGTCGTGTCCCGCGATGATATGGTCGCCCGGTTGGAACAGGTGCATGACCGCGTTGATCGCCGACATCCCGGTGCACGTGGCGCGGCAATCAATGCCGCCTTCCAGTGAAATCAAGTTTTCTTCAAGGGCCCGCCGAGTAGGATTTCCGCTTCGGGTGTAGTCGTAGCCTCGAGTTTTCCCGATTCCGTCCCAGGCAAATGTGGACGTCGGATAGATAGGCGTCGTAACGCTGTTGTAGGTCTCATCCTTGGAGACGCCCACATGGACGCAGCGCGTTTCAAAATGCATGCGAATTCCAACAATCTTAGAAGTTGTGACAAGCCAGCGTTTCCAGCCTGACCCGATTCCCCGCGATAGTGACGGGATCAAAGTGAAAACCAGGCTCTGCCAGTTTCACCGTCCAAAACCAGATTCTATCGATCCGTAGGACAGGTTTCCAACCTGTCCGTCCCGTTGGCGGCTGTCAATTCGAAGAAACACAGTGTTTGTCGCCGAATTCGTAAGAATTCGGACCGTTCGGAGTCGTTCGTTCGAAGTTGCTTGAGTGCCGACACCAGGATTTGCACGTTCCGAGAACTTTACACTGCGTCGCCTGTCATCGCGGTAGCCGAACTCCGTCAGCGACTGTTGTCGCCAATCTCGCCAGGGGGTAGCCAATCTCTCCAAAGATTGGGGCAGTTCGCTCAGTTTCTGGTCCGATGCCCCTGTTTTGGCATTCTGGTTAACATGAAAATCAGCGTCCGAAAATCCCACACCGCGTTGGCTGCGGCTGTCGAATTTC
>JAQGHT010000736.1 GCA_028291565.1 Planctomycetaceae bacterium
TTCATATACGGTAGGTTCTTGGAGAGAACTGCATCGGTGTTCAGTTTGCCGGGACCGTGATAGGGATTGCGGTGAATATTGCCGAAGCTGCCGATCGTCTCATCTACGAATGAATCTGGAGAAAACCAGTTCGCAACTCCGTTATCCGCACGAGGATTGATTCGCTTTAAAGGTGCCACTTGGTTTGGGATATCCGGGCAGGCATAGTAAGAGTAAGAAGCCGAGCACCAGAGCGAATAGGACTCACCGCCGCCGTAGGTGATGTCATACGGGAATCCGGTTGCCAATGTCAGGATTCCACTGACTCCCCAACCACTGAGAAGCGTGTTGGTGAGTCTGCTGCCACCCTTACGGAAGGGAATAGAGTATACCGGCGCGAAGACGAAACGATGCCGGGCGTCGTATGCCGAGTCCCCATAGTTGAGGGACGGCTGGTATTGGTTGTACCCGCGCACTGCACCGCCGTAGCCCGCATTCTCATAGTTCGATGCTGTATCCAGCGCGTGGCTGTATGTATAGCTAGCCTGGAAGAGCAGTCCGTGAGTGGCTCCCTTGATCCCGCTCAACTGCAGCGCGTTGTAGTTGGAGCTGCCTTCCGTAACGATCAGACCCTGGCTGGGAAAGAGATTGATCCCACCTGAGTCGACTCCGTACGCCGTATGCGACGCATAGAGCACGCTCTGTGTGTCGCGGTTCGCGACGCACGTCGCATCAGCAAGGCAGGCATCGTGACCAGCTTGTGTAACGGGGTTGCCTTCGTAATAGGTCTGGTTGCGGCGTCCAAGCGCGCCAACATAGCTAAGGCGGGCGATAAGGTTGCCGGGTAACTCACGCTCGATCGTCAGATTGTAGTTCTCGGCGTAAGGCGAGCGGAAGTTCGGACCGTACTGACTCAAGCTGAACGGTTCGAATGGGGAGAAGTCCACTGCTTGACCGGGTTTTGCGAAGACGGCCGGGAACTTGTTCGTAAACGTCTGACCGGTTGTCAGATCCTGGTACGGGTTGGCGAATCCTGGCTTGCTGGCTCCGTAATCAGGAGCGCCACTGGACGACAGGCCGAACGGAGGCGCACCCAGATTGTTCAGCGAGGTCTCTTCTTCGCTTCGGTTGTAGTAAATGCCGAAGCCGCCGCGGATCGAAAGCTTGTGCTCTCCGTTACCGCCGGATAAGACCCCCCAGTCTGGCGCATACGCGAATCCAAGGCGCGGGCCCACATTTCCGAAGTAAGTTGTTGCGCCCGAGGCGTTGTTGCAGTGTGGGTCACCCGGGAAGTTCAGACCCGCAGGGGCAGTCGGGAAGATCTTGGACTGCTGTCCCGGCAGGAAGCAGGTGACACCTTCGCCTCCGAACTGCTTGTTGTGGAGAGCTGTGTCGATCTGGTAGCCAATACCGTAGGTGATCGTAAGAGCGTCGGTCGCCTTCCAGGCGTCCTGCCCGTAGAAGTAGTTCTCGTACGCGTATGCGTCGATACGACCGCCCGCACTCTGCGAGTAGGTGTTCGGTATACCTAGCAGGAAATCTGCAAGCGCATTTCCCGAGCCAAACGAATTTCCCTTCGAGAAGCCGAAGGTGCCATTGTTGTTTGAGTAGAAGGGATTGGCTACGTTGAACCGGCGTCCATCCCAGCCAAACTTGATCGAGTGGTGCCCGATTACCTTGGAGAAGTTATCGTCCAATTGGTAGGTCTGGTCAGTACGGGGCTGAGGTCCGTTGTTCGAGAAGCCGAGGGTGAAGAAACCCGAGATGCCAATCTTCGGCACACTCGCCACGCTAGGGTTTTGCGAAGTGATGTTGAACCCTAGGGAACTGGGCTGCACTATATTTTGCGGAGTAACTGCGCCGTACACGAACCGGGTGTAATGAGCGGAGAACGCGTTCAGTGCTGTCGCCGAAATCTGGCGGCTATAGCTTACCGTCAACTGACGGATTTCGCTGGTGTTCGTGTCGCCGAAGCCGGGGAGCGTTCCGCCGGTGAAAGGGAGCACGTCGGTCGAAGGCGCGTGCTGGTATAGACCAGTGAAAGAGATCTGATCCTTGGTGGTCGGGCTGTAGTCGAACTTCGCGATTCCCTGGTCCTGCACGATGGCAGTCGTAGGATTGAACAGGTATCTGTTGCCGGACGCATTTGGCAGAGGGACGTACTTGTTGATCAATGCCAGCGCAATCGGGTTGAAAGCGGATGCTGGAATTTGTCCATTGGCAAAGCACTGGCTAAAGGTTGTTACTCCGGACGTGCACCCAGGCACATTGATTGTGGCGGGTATGACGTGCTTGGAGCTGAACGTCGACCCACTGAAATCGCCGGATCGCTGAGCCTGGGAATAAACAATGTTGGTAGCTACAGTTTGCGGCTGAACCGCCCGGTTGCCCTGATACGAGCCAAAGAAGAACAGCTTGTCCTTGAAGATTGGACCGCCAAGAGTCCCGCCGAACAGATTTTGGTGGTACTTGGGAGCCGTTGTCTGGAAGTAGTTCTTTGTATTCAGGAAGGTGTCGCGGTAGAACTCGAAGATGTCGCCATGAAATGCATTTGAACCACTCTTGATCGAGGCCGTCACGATGGCGCCTGAGTTACGTGAGTATTCAGGATTCAACGTATTCGTCACCAGGCTGAACTGCTCGATTGCGTCCACACTTGGCGAAACGGTGACGGTGTTGAGCGGCAGGTCGTTGGTGTCAGCTCCGTCAATCAGATAGCTCGACTGCGGGCTCTGCGATCCATTCGCGGAATAGTTGTTCGAGAAACGATCGGACGACGCCTGCACACCGGGCTGCGTCTGCTCAAGCTGGACAAAATTGCGGCCAATCAGCGGATACTCGACGATCTGCGATGAGTTGATAACGTTGCTCAACTGAATATTCGTCGTGTCGACCTGGACTGCATCAGCTTTCACGGAGATCGTTTCGCCGGGACTGCCGACCGCCAACTGTGCGTTCTCCACGTACTGCTGGTCAATGTTCAGCACAATGCCGTTCGCCGCAAACTCCTTGAAGCCCGGAGCTGTGATCTTCACGTTGTACGTTCCCACCGGGAGACGGAGGAACTCGTAAGACCCATTTGCTTGTGAGGTCACGGTGTACACCTGGCCGGACTCCGCATTGACCGCGGCGACTGCCGCGTTCGCGATGACCGCTCCAGAGGCGTCAACCACCGTTCCCTT
Organism: Planctomycetaceae bacterium; assembly: GCA_028291565.1. Classification (GTDB taxonomy): domain Bacteria; phylum Planctomycetota; class Planctomycetia; order Planctomycetales; family Planctomycetaceae; genus JAKFVC01. The sequence continues at coordinate 3,162 of JAQGHT010000736.1, forward strand.
GATACGGGCAGTAACGTCGGCTGAAAAGGCGCTTGGCACAAGGCCGAGAAGGCCGAGGCACAGTAAGAGGGAGCGGGAAAACGATCGTGTCACGTATCATCCTCGAAAAAAGCCGAGCAGCGAGGTCCGAACTACTCGAGCGCAAGAGTAACCAGCAAGCGTGCTGGCGACGGTTGCATTTGTCATACCAAATATCGGACAGCGCCGTGCACCCGCAAGTTCAAGAAAACAACCACCATTACATATGCCCTCCTCCCTGTGACAATCCCGCAGGCAACTTATTAATACGACTTTTCATACGCTGGTTACATAATCTGGGGAATGCGCCTCTCCATTCAAAGCGTCCTCCACCGCACCAAGAGCGCTGCCGCCCTCCAGCTTGCGGAGGATTACGGCGCAAGACTCAGACCTTATGTGCAACTCGAGATGGAGCGATTTAGCGACGAGGCCAGGATCTTCGAGAAGGCGCTTCCATCCGGGCGCACCCGGCCCACGCTGGTCCTCCTGGACAGCCGCGGCAAGCTCTTCTCCTCGGAGGAGTTCGCCGCCTGGATTGGCCGCCAGCGCGATAGTGG
>JAQGHT010000352.1 GCA_028291565.1 Planctomycetaceae bacterium
TCAGAATGCACTTGGTAATGGAGACTTGTGCATACAAAATCATCAAATTCCGAATGGCTACCACGTATTCTCGCTGTCACAGTCACTCCCGCGAACAGAATCACGTGCCAACCGATCGCTTTTGCACTGGAGAGTGCCTTCAGAACGTGTCATACTGTACGCCTTTGGAAAAACCACCCACGCCCGATTCCGCAACCCATTGAGGGATTTCCCATCGGCGACTTCCGCGTCGTCGAGACTCGTTAGGACCGAGCCGTCCGCCCTGCAACAGGCCAAATTCACGGAAAATCAGCGCCCCCCCATTCTAACGTTGAGCGATCCGGCACCCGAATTTTGTGACGGCCTTGAGAACGATACATGGCAATCAAGTTTTCCTGTTCAGCATGCGGCAAGCGGCTGCAAGCTTCTGAAAAGATGACTGGCAAGGCAGCCGCCTGTCCCTACTGTGGCATGCGAATGCCGGTCCCGGAAACGGAAACGAGATCCAATTCCGACGCCGACCTTCCAGCACAAAGTCAAAGTTCTGATGCCGAATCTGACAGGGCAGATTCCAAAGTGGAGGACTTCACCAGCAAGGATTCCAGAATTGCATCGACCGATTTGACTTCGGCCCGGCGGTCGCCACCGACTCCCAAGCGCCCCAAACCGAAAGAGTTAACGCCGAATGAAGACGACTTTTTGAGCGAGATGGATCTGTCAGAGGCCGAATCAAAACCGCGCAAACCGGGTCCGAAGCGGGTGCGCGTGCGGAAATCTGACGATGATTCTGAAATAGAGTCGATGGACGATTATGAGATTCCGGATGAGCCTTTGCCACCGCTGGCGAAACCACGGCGAAAGAAAGCAAAGGCGGAAGACAAGGAGTTTACAGCCGCGACGACCGGTGATGAAGTATCACCCGTTCGACAGAATCTGTATTGGTTCCTGCTGCTGGCCCTGATCCCACTCTGTGTGAATATTGTCCGCGGCAAAGACGACGTTGAAGCGCGACTCATCTCCACACTGCAAAAGCATCCGGAACTGAAGCAACTCGAGAGTAATTCATTTTCCAAGGATGAGTTACTGAGATCCCTGCCGGAACACAAAATTGACGGCGCCTGGTTATCGGGTGATTCATCGACGCACTGGTGGCTCGCCTTGTTGTCGGCGATCGCCTTTACAACCCTGATCACGGTGTTATTTCGAACTCGGCGTGCCCCGCCCTGGGAACTGCTATGGCGCGGGCTGTTCATCGGAACTGTCGGAATCATCCTGTTGCTCCTGTTACAGTTCGTCGCTCAACTGTCGCTGGGCTTGAATCCCCGCCGAGCCCACGTCGTCGTGTTCTTGATTTTGTATCTCGTGAAATTCATCGGGTTTTCTTATTACTGCGCGATGAATCCCGAGAATGGATTCTTCTTGAGTTTTCTGGGCTTCACCTGTGGAGTCGGACTGTGTGAAGAACTTTGCAAAGCGATGCTGCTACTGGGGCATTATCGCCATTCCGACAAAACGGCTGGTTGGGGAACGGCCTGTGCGTGGGGACTGGCCTGCGGAGCTGGATTCGGAGTGTCGGAAGGCGTGATGTACAGCGGAGAACATTACAACGGAATCACAGGAGCTGAAATCTACGCTGTCCGTTTTATTTCATGTGTCGCATTGCACGCCATCTGGAGTGGCACGGCTGCAATTCTGCTTTACCGCAGCCGTGACATGTTTCGAGGCGACATGGAATGGGACGATGTTCTGTCCGTTCTGATCAGCTGTTTCGGCGGAGTGATTATTTTACACGGCCTGTATGACACGTTCTTAAAACGGGAAATGGACATTTTGGCATTGGCCACAGCATTGGGAAGTTTTGGCTGGCTGGCCTACTTGATCCAACAGTCCCGCGCACGGACAAAAAAGTCAGGTGTGCAATAAGTCATCAGGAACTCCGTAAGTTGAAGCCACATGGAATGTGTCGCAGAATCATGCGATTTGCCGAAAGATGGACTTCCAGTCCGTCATCCTCATCGATAGCTACTTTGCCGGCCTAAGTCGCACTTGACGGACCAGAGGTCCATCGTACGTTGCGATTGGTGACAAACCTTCAAAATGACAAGGGTCGAGCTAATCCATTGCCTAATCATGAGTTGCACTGCAACAGAGCGTCATTTGGGCGGATTCACAAATGGAAACGATCGAGATCAGACTTCATTCTCCAATTTTTCACAGAGAAAACTGCTAAAAATCGTTAAACTCCCCTTTCCAAGGGAGTCGATGAACGATAGGATTCACTCAACTTAACGTCTTATCTTCGTATTGAAGATGAAATGAGGCGGAAATTTGGGGAACTTGAGAACTCCTTCTTGCGTCTTGACGCCTGAAACGGGTTCGTCAATCACAGTCGGTGAAATTTACTCCGATTGTCTATTGTGACTTCAAATTTCCGCTTTTGGTATAGTTGGCTGAAACTCGAAACAATTGTCACTCTTTATGTTGTTCGCCATGCGAATCATCATCGTTGAACGACCGGGAATGATTACTCCCACCCGCTAAGAAGCGGAGGCCGGGAGGCATGTTCGTGTTTGGTCAGCGTTCGCGTCTGATGCGCATCTGATGATCGCCTGGCACTTCTGAGCAGCACTCTGAGAGTTCGATTTGTGCAGCAACTCTCTTGCCCGCCCTCCGCTATCCCCCTGATTCACCCACTGTGATCCCCGTTGGCAATCGCTTGATTGCCTCGTTGTTCTCGCAGTATCTGGTTCTTCATTTATTTTGTCGGTTTGAGTCACACATTCCCTTGTTTTGCGAGGGAATGCCGAATGAAACGCGTTGGCGTTCAGTCGGTCTCAAAGCCAATCATCACAGGAAAGCCGACGCGTGAAAACGCCGACGCAATCTCAAGGGTGAGATTGTCTTTCAAGTCAGTATCCCGATCTGGGCCGCGTGGCCGTAGGGTCGATTTTTCGTTT
>JAQGHT010000763.1 GCA_028291565.1 Planctomycetaceae bacterium
GTTGGTCTGAATGGCGCCAAACGGACCACGGAATTCGGAAACGGCCTTCGGCTTCGGATCCCAGGTCTCATGATGCCCCGGCCCTCCACTCATCCACATCAGGATGACACTCGTCCCGTCATTTCTCGCCGTCAGTTCCCCGGACCGATCTTTGGCCGCAAGGAACTGCGGCAGCGACAGGCCTCCCAGTCCTAAAACGCCGGCTTGCACGAAGTTGCGACGCGTCAGCCCTTCGCAGTCGGATGCACTTTGTCCTGTCACTTTAAGCATAACGTCGATCCCAAAGGGAAAATCAGGGAACGGAGAGTCAAAACCTCGAGTCAACGGATTATCGCATCAATCGGAGCATCAAAGCAACACAATCCACGGGATGTGCCAATTTCGCAAAGGATTAGCGAAGTAATAACAGTCGGTACTTCAAGCCACGCGACAATGTCGCGTGGCTGTAGGACGGACATTCCTGTCCGTCTGGCGCGATGTCGGACAGGGGGGCGTCCTGCAAATGGTTCCGACACTTATTGATTCGCCCGTCCAAAGAAATTGAAGCAGATTCAGAATGACGCCGGATTTTCGAGATGAACGTCCGAGTGTCAATTGCCTGCTTTTTGAGATCTTCTGGTTCCTGATCAACAGACATGAATTCCTCGTGCCGACAATAGTCGGTCTAAGGCACAGAACAGGGGACGCGGCTTCTTGTCGCCTCATTGATCTCGCCGCCTGGCACCGCATCGCCATGATTTTGCATAATCTTTCTCCGATGTGATTGACAATCCCACTTGGTTAGTATAATTTAGGATAAAAGGATATCTGTATCCGTTAATCCTGTGTGGATCCGCAGCGTTCTCTGTTTTATCGCGAGGTGTCCCATGATTGCCGTTGTTTTTCTGTCACTTCTGGTGCTGACTGTCGTGGCTGGCTGCGTTGTGATGGCGATGTTTTCTGATGTCGCGTTCGTCGGCCCGCATGGTCGTCTTCAGCCCGCCTCCAGTTCGCTCGAGAGCCCTCCTGGAACTGCGGTCGCGAATTATGACGGTGCTGGACTCGCGTTACGAATAGGACACGCGGTCAGTCGAGCCGTCGCCAGTCTGGGAATGAAAACCTCGGCGACCAAGACCTGCGATGCAGCTTGCCATCAACGTGAAATCCAGGTCACGATTCCGGAAGCCCTCGCGATTGTTCAGGAATTACGCGAACAGCAACCACCTGCTCAAATCGGGGCGATCCGCCTTCAGGCTCAACGGAACCTCTCGATCCACGACGGCACCCATGACTGTCCCCTGTTGATGTCGGGCGGCTTCTGCGCCTGCGAATTGGCCCGTCCAGTCTCGTGCCGGACACGCTGCATCGCCGGCGCCGATTCGCCTGTCGAAGCCAGGAAATTGGCGGAGTCGATGGAAATGAGTGTGACTGAGACCTTCCGCGATTGTCTGCAGGCATCGGGTCTGGATGACTCCCAATACGAATTGAACTTCGCGCTGACTCAGGTCCTGAACACTCCACATGCGGGCCGCCGCTGGGCTCAAGGTGAGCACATCCTGAACGCCGCGACAATGAATTGCGACAATTGATTCTGTCTGATATCAGACGGAATCGCCCCAGCCAAAACCCGCTCGCGCTCCCCTGCCGAACATCTTCCTCGCCCGCCACGAACCCCCTTGATCGTGGCCCCGCCTACCTCCATGAGAGATCATCATGCAGCGACGAAACTTTCTGATCTGGGTCAGCCGAGCATTGGAAACCGGCCTGGCGGCGCTCGTGGCAATTCCCGGTGTGCAATATGTCTGGAGTACTTTGCGTCCGGAAACCTCCGTTTCTAATACACGCCGCCGAATTGTCCGTTGGAAGGACCTGCGTCCCGGGGCACCGATGCAGTTCTCAATCTATGGTGAGCGACGAGACGCCTGGCATGTGGAACCACAACAAGTCATTGGCCGAGTCTGGCTGGTTCGTCAGCCTGGTTCGGAAACGCCCGAAGCCAAAGGCGTAACTGCATTCACCAGTCTGTGTCCGCACATGGGGTGTCAGGTGCAGCGGTCGGGTGCAGAAGCTGGTTTTGTCTGCCCCTGCCATCGTGCCACTTTCGGACTGGATGGCCAGCCTCAACAACAAGGGGGCGAACGGAACCACGCGCCGCGCGGTCTCGACGAGCTACCCTGTGAACTGGTTTGCGATGCTGCAGGCGACGTGTGGGTCGAGGTCGAATATCAACGGTTTGAGCCCAGCTTAACGCAAAAGGTCGCCAAAGCTTGAAGTCCTGACACATGCACGATCGGGAAAGTTGACTCGATGTTGGTGTTCGACTCCCGAATTTAGCGACTTGGGCTGCGTGGTGGTTTCTGGCTTCCCGATAAAAAAGACAGCAGACTGAGGAATCGAAAATGCGGTACTGTTTTGACTGGCTCGACAGTCGTTTGGGATACCGATCGTACCTCGAATTGCTCCGAGGTCGTGTGCTCCCGAATGGCCCCAGTTGGCTGTCCACGAGCGCGGCCTGCCTGTTCTGGCTGCTGGTCGTGCAGCTGGTCACCGGATTGCTCATGATGGCCTCGTACAGCCCGTCCATGACGAGTGCCTGGGCCAGTGTCCATTTCATCGACCAGACGCCGGGCGGCCGATTTATCCGAGGCCTGCACCACTTCGCGTCACACGCATTGATCGTCGTACTGATACTGCACGTGATCCGTGTACTGGTCGCGGCGAAATTTCGCAAGCCGCGGGAACTGATCTGGGTCACGGGATTGTTGATGATTCCACTAGTGA
>JAQGHT010000772.1 GCA_028291565.1 Planctomycetaceae bacterium
TCTTCAGGTTCTGGGCCAGCCGTGGCGGCACCAGACGCAATCCATTGTTCCAGAACGGCGATGTCTTTTTCCGGCAACACCTTGTTGTTGGGCGGCATCTCCTTCATTTTGATCCGCTTGAGTAACAGGCTTTCCGCAGGCTTTCCGGCCATCAAACCGGAACCGCTGTCCCCTCCTTTTTCGATCAGCCGTTTTAATCGCAGGTCCAGCTTTCCTTGTAATTCGTCGCCCTCACCGTGGCAGTGAAAACAATGCGCCTTCAGGATTGGCCGAACATGCTTTTCGAAAGTCAATGGATCTGCTGCCCAGCCCGTTTGCTGCATACACAGCAAACTGATACACGCAATGCAGGACCGCCAGTTGATCAAGTTCTGAACAAAAACTGAGCATTTCGAAAAAGAGACGCAAGCAGAGGGCATGGAGAACCTCATCCTGGATTTTCACGCAGTATGACCATCCGCCAAACTCATCCAGACCTTGAGACAAGGGCGGAAGTCGAGTTTCGGCATTGGTGATTTCAGGCAGGCAGCAATCGGAGGCTGGGCAGGCAGGTTGATCGAGAGTTTTTCTGCGAAGTTGATTCAGTTGCTCTCGGCAACAGAGCCAACGGGGGTATTGGGGACGCTTCAATTCTTCGTATCATCCGGAATCGCGAATCACTTGCGTAGCAAAACGACCATGAATTCAATGAAACCAAGACTCCCTGAAATTCTCGACGATTCCCATTCAACGGCATTTTATACTATTCGCGGCCACGAATGAGTCTTTTTCAATTTTTATCCCCGCGATCAAACGTCTCATTCTTGACCGTGCGTGAGATACAAACAAATCAACCTCTGTTGATATTGTCGTCGATAAGCAGACGCGACTCAAGAACGAAGCCAGGATCAAAGCCGTAATTTTTCGGAATTGAGCGACTGAGCAGGCGAGCGCACTTTGAGAGATTCTTGCTGCAAGTCTCGCTGGTGCTTTCTGGCGTCATTACATCCTAAGGCAACAATTCGATTCGCTGTCAGACATCGTAGTACATCGCAAATTCGAACGGATGCGGACGCGACCGAATCGCTTCGACCTCGTGAGTCGTCTTGTACCAGATCCACGTATCGATCACGTCTTCTGTGAAGACGTCACCGCGTAACAGGTAATCATGGTCTTTGCGGAGTGCGTTGAGCGATTCTTCCAAAGAGGCTGGAGTTTTGGGGACGGTCGTGAGTTCCTCGGGCTTGAGATCGTAGATGTCTTTATCCAGAGGCGGGCCCGGATCAATCTTGTTTTGAATTCCGTCCAGAGCTGCCATCAGCATCGCGGACATTGCCAGGTATCCATTCGCGGACGGATCTGGACAGCGAAACTCAAGCCGCTTCGCCGCGGGACTGGGACTGTAGACCGGGATTCGAATCGCCGCGGAACGATTTCGGCTGCTATAGGCCAGATTGATGGGGGCTTCAAAACCGGGGACCAGTCGCTTGTAGCTGTTCGTCGTCGGGCAGCAAAATGCCATCAGCGAATGAGCATGCTTAAGAATCCCCCCCATTGCATACATCGCCAGGGGACTGAGACCCGCATACCCCGCGCCTGCGAAGAGCGGTTGATTTTGTTTCCATAAGGAAAAGTGAACATGCATTCCGGAACCATTGTCACCAAACAACGGCTTCGGCATGAATGTCGCAGTCTTTCCGAAGCGCGCCGCGACATTACGCACAATGTATTTACACAGCAGCAGATGATCCGCCATCTTCACCAGCGGCTGGTATTTCATGTCGACTTCGCATTGTCCAGCGGTCGCGACTTCGTGATGCTGCGCCTCGACATCAACTCCACATTCCAGCAACCGCGACATGATCTCGGTTCGCAAGTCTTGCAGTGTGTCATTGGGGGGCAGATTGAAATAGCCTTCCTTAATCCGGATCTTGTGCCCCCGATTTCCCTGAGCCTCGGATCGGCCGCGATTCCACAAACCTTCGACGCTGTCAACATGGTAGTAGCCCTCGTGCTCATTTTGATCGAATCGAACGTCGTCAAAAATGAAGAATTCGGCTTCGGGGCCGAACATCGCCACGTCGGCAATGCCAGTGGACTTCATGTAGTTCTCGGCCTTGCGCGCGACGTTCCGCGGATCTCTGGCGTAATCTTCCCGGGTCAACGGGTCGAGAATATTGCACGTCAACGCGAGCGTATTCTTCATGAACGGGTCAATGAAGGCAGTCTCGGCCTGCGGTACGACCAGCATGTCGCTTTCATTGATCGCCTGCCAACCACGAATCGAGGAACCATCAAATCCATAGCCGTCCTCAAACCCCTCGGCGGTCAAAGCCTGCTGAGGAATTGTAAAATGCTTCTGGGTTCCTGGAAAATCCATGAACCGCAGATCGACTGCCAGGATTTCACGTTCGCGACACAAGGCAAGCACTTCCCGTGGTGTCATAGGGCCATCCTTCACTGCAAGCAAATTCATTGATGCAAATCGTCTCGAAGTCGTCTTGAGCCGCCCCCGGTCCACGCCGAGTCTTGATCCAATTGTGACCGAAATGGCGCTCCAACGCACGCCTGAGCCGAGATTCCTGGCACCATTGTCTGGATTCCAGGCGATAATGATTGCACTTTCCATGCCCAAGTTGCAGCAATGACAGTGGTCTTAAGCCTTGGCAAATTAATGACTTGGGATTACAGTCGTCCATGGGATCGCACGAGATGAGTGCAATCTTCGCACGAAGACTGAGCAATCTGCCTAATGATCAAGCGTGGGCGAACCGTTTGTTGATCATCCAAAGTTATTTATTTGACCGGCGGGTCGATTAATGGAGTGTGCCAGCGTGTTTGAGAAATCTCGTCCTTAAATTGAGCCGGCTGCCACTATTGAGATTGTCCGATTGGGGCAATGGGACATATGGGACGTATGAAAGCTATCAGTCCCATATGTCCCATTCAATCGCCGTATGCGATTGGCAATCATGTCAATTCCGGATGATCCCAATTCACACGGGCGGAATTGTGCGTACGCTGACGGACGAACGGCGCTTTTAATCGTGTTTCGCTGCTTAGACGTTTTTCGTAGAAATCGATATCCTGCTTATCGTTCTACAACTCGTAGTTGCAGTCGATGGTTCATTGGGCGCCTGAATTTGCGCACGATCGACGTATCGGACTGCGATCAGTCCATTTCAACATGAGGAAGCAGCTTATGAAGGATCTGTCGCGTCGATTCTGTCTTGTGGCCGCGTTGGCATTCGCCATTCTGGGCGGCAACCCTCTTGCCGGCCGAGCATTTGCGGATGACATCAAATTGAAAGCGAATGACCGCATTATCTTTTTAGGCGATTCCATCACCCAGGCCGGTGCGGGCCCCGGCGGTTATGTGACGCTCGTCAAAGAAGCATTGGCCAAGAATTATGCGGATTTAAAAATCGACGTGATTGGTGCGGGGATCAGTGGAAATAAAGTCCTCGATCTCATCAACCGCTTGGACCGGGATGTACTCTCCAAAAAACCGACCATCGTCGTGATCTATATTGGGATCAACGACGTCTGGCACTGGACAAACGGAAAGGGCACGAAAAAAGAGGATTTTGATTCTGGACTTCGCGGTATCATCAAAAATATCACCACTGCTGGAGCCAAAGTGATACTTTGTACGCCAACAGTCATTGGCGAGAAAACGGACGGCACGAACCCTCAGGACAAAATGCTCGACGAATATAGCGACGTCAGCCGGGCCATTGCGAAAGAAACAGAATCCGAGATGCTCGACCTGCGGAAACTGTTTCTCGATTATCTGAAGCAACACAACAAGGCGAATGCCGACAAAGGCATTCTGACCTCCGATACGGTTCATTTGAATCCTGCGGGAAATCATTTTCTCGCGAACCGCATGTTGGAGAAGTTGGGCGCCGCTCCGTTCGCGAGCAATGCCGATAAGAAACTGCGGCACTTTGTTCTATTTAAGTTCAAAGACGACGCCAAGGCTGATCAAGTCGCAGCAGTCGTGAAGGCATTCGGAGCTCTACCGAGCAAAATCGATACGATCATCGACTTCGAAATGGGCACAGACGTGAGTGTGGAGATGAAAGCCGCGGGCTTTACACACGGCTTCATGGTCACTTTTGCCAACGAAAAGGGCCGGGAGACCTACCTGCCACATCCCGCTCACCAGGAGTTCGTCAAACTCGTCGGACCAGTCATCGATAAAGTGCTGGTGTTTGATTACTGGGCAAAGTAAAGTCATTTGAAATATCAGTTGCCGCCGAATGACTTTCTCTAGTCATTCGGCGGGACTGATTTGGGATCTCAGGACAATTCAAGAATCGGCTGCCCCGACGGCAATACGGGAATCGGCCTGCCGGCGTTGTTAACATACGACCGATGGGTATCGATGCCCAGATGACGGTAGATCGTCGCCAGCACATCCTGTGGCGTTTTCGGATTGTCTTTCGGGAAGGCGCCCTTGGAGTCTGAAGATCCGACGACTCGACCTCCCAGCACCGGCCCCCCCGCCAAAGCCGCGCTGAAGACATTCGGGTAATGGTCCCGGCCTGCGTCGTTGTTGACGCGCGGAGTTCGACCAAATTCACCCCAGGCTACAACGAGCGTGTTCTGCAGTAAACCTCGGTCTTCCAGATCCTGAATCAAGGCCGTATAAGCCTGATCCCAGCGCGGTAAGAAACCTCGGCGCAGCGAATCGAAGCCTTTTACGTGCGTATCCCACCATCTCAAATCAACGGTGACTAAACGGACGCCAGATTCGACCAGGCGTCGAGCCAGTAACATTCGCTGAGCCCAATTGGGAGCTCCGCAACGATTTGAAGCACCAGGATCGAATGCGGGACTGAACCCGTATTTCTCGCGCAGGCTCTGTGGTTCCGCATCGAGATCAAAAGCGGCACGGGCGGCGGGAGAACTGAGAATTCCCCACGCCTGCTGCTGAAAGCGATCCATGGCCACCATCTGGCCGCGAGCATCCAGACTCCGCTGCAATCGATCGAATCCCGTCAATAAGTCGCGCCGTGTCCCTAATCGGTCCGATGTCAGGCCTTCTGCCAAAGAGAAATTCGGCACATTGAATGGGCCCACTTGCGCCGGGTCTGCCAGAGTTTCAAACGGCTTGTTGGCAACGCCCAGATAGGCGGCGCCGGCACCAGGCACCATTTTCGGGATCATCACATAGGTCGGCAAAGCAGGATTCAAATGCGACAATTGCTCGGATGCAATCGCTCCGCAACTGGGCATTACATTTTCGTCCGGAGTCGGACCTGCATTGTAGCCCGTGAAGCACAACTGGTCGCCGGTGGAATGTCCTGCGTCGTGATGAAACAGGCTGCGAACGATCGACCATTTCTCCATGATCGATGCCGTTTTGGGCAGCATGTCTGTTAACTGAATGCCCGGCACCTTGGTCGACATTGTGCCAAATTCGCCGCGGTACTCGACTGGTGCATCAGGCTTGGGGTCCCACATATCAATATGGCTGGGCCCACCCCGCATCCAAAGGATGATCACCGATTTGTCACGTTGCGATGTGGCGGCCAATGATTCATGTTGCAGTAATTGAGAGAGGCTGAGACCTGCGGCACCGAGCGCACCAGCCTTCAGAAACCACCGGCGATTGCCTCTTAATGTGTCCCGAAATTCGGGGCATCCGATTTGACGTGACGTCAATTCGCTCATGGGGCATCCTTCAATGAGAGCGGCGGCGGGAATGCAGGCGGGTCCTGACATATCAATTCTAGTTTAATCGTATCGGATCAACAAACTCAAATCAATGAGTTTCTGTGCTTCTTATGAAACACGCATAGAGAAACCATTCCAGTTAAACCAATTCTCCGCGCCAGACAGTCACCGCTTGACCGCCCAGGATGACACGATCACCGTTGAGTCGCAATCGCAAGACGCCCCCTCGGGTTGACGCTTGAAACGCCATCAGTTCTGACTTGCCGAGTTGTTCTGCCCAATATGGAGCCAGGCAACAATGTGCCGAACCGCATACCGGATCTTCGTCGACGCCCACGGCGGGGGCGAAAAATCGAGAGACGAAGTCAAACTGCGGATCGTCCGACCGAGCTGTGACAATGACTCCACGCGTCCGAATCTGGCCTAACTTTTGAAAATCCGGATGAATGGCCCTGACTGCGGCAGCGGAATCGAGCACCGCGAGTAAGTCAAATCGGGACGAGCCGACAAAGCGGGGTTCAACGCCGAGCGCATCAAGCAGCCCGTCTGGAGGGTTCGCGGCTCTGGCTGGCATCGCCGGGAAGTCCAATTCAATGAAGTCCGCAGCCCGAGTGCAGGTCAACAGACCACTTTTTGTATGAAATCGCAGTGCTGTGTCCAGCGGCGCAAGCCCTTCCGACCACAAGGCATGCGCTGTGGCCAGAGTGGCATGTCCACACAGGTCGACTTCGACAACCGGCGTGAACCAACGAAGTTCCAGTCCCTCGGGCAAACGCCGTACGAATGCCGTTTCCGAAAGATTCATTTCCGCTGCGACAGACTGCATCCAGACCGGATCCGCCTCAGATTCCAACCAGCAGATTGCCGCCGGATTACCGCCAAAACGACAATTTGTGAATGCATCGACTTGCCAGCACGGAATGGAGGCCATAGAAATCTTTCTTTACTGCTTCACAAGGAGCGAGTTCACAAAGAACGAGAAAACCCCCGACAATTCAGGGGTTCTCGATTCTGTTCGTTGACATTAAAGGGGTGGCTAACGGGGCTCGAACCCGCGACCTCCAGATCCACAATCTGGCGCTCTAACCAACTGAGCTATAGCCACCATACAGGTCTTGCGCTCTAGGAAAAACTCTGCACGAGTTACTCCTGACTGCAAAACATCAAATAGGTGCTCGACTCGGAAACCGGTTGTCTCAGAGTTTTACCTGGTACAGATTTTACTCGTCCCAGTCACACAGGAAGGATTTTACAGCAGCGAGGTCCGAGCGTCAATCAATTCGACTTGAAACGCACGGCTTTGAATCGCCTGGATGTTCCCCTCAC
>JAQGHT010000804.1 GCA_028291565.1 Planctomycetaceae bacterium
TACACCGGAAGCGGCTTGAACATCGAGTGGATTGAAGTCGAGGGGCCACTGCACGACTTTTGGCCTCCGGAAAGTCATCGTCGCATTTTTGGTGACCTGCCCCAGGCATCGGCCAAAAATCGAGATGATTCTCGGCTTGTGGAAGTGGTCTCGAAAGATCCATTGGCCGACGCCAAACGCATCCTGCTGAATTTTTGCCGGCGAGCCTATCGTCGCACCGTAGCTGACGCGGATGTCGAGCCACTCCTGAAACTCGTCGAACTCAAATTGGCCGAGGGATACTCGTTCGAACAGGCTGTTCGAGTTGGCCTGAAAGGGGCGCTTGTATCGCCCGAGTTCCTGTTTCTGCGTGAGCGACCCGGGAAACTGGATGATTTCGCGATCGCCACCCGACTGGCGTACTTCTTGTGGAGTACCATGCCGGATGAGGAACTGCTGACACTCGCTGCCGAACAGAAACTGAAAACGCCGGAGACTCTTCGTCGACAAGTTGAGCGAATGCTGTCAAGTCGCAAGGCGGCCGCCTTCACGGAGAACTTTATCGGGCAGTGGCTCGGGCTGCGAGATATTGATTTTACTGAACCCGATCATCGACTCTATCCCGAATACGACGACATGCTTCGCGCAGGCATGGTTCAGGAAACACATCTATTCTTTCAGGAACTTCTGAACAACGATCTCAGTTTAACCAACTTCATCGGTTCTGATTTTACGATGCTGAATGAACGCATGGCAAAGCATTACGCGATTCCCGATGTCACAGGCCATGCTTTTCGCAAGGTGACTCTCCCCGCTGGCAGTCATCGAGGCGGTGTTATGACCATGGCGAGTGTCTTGAAAGTGACCGCCAATGGCACGACGACCTCTCCGGTCGTTCGCGGCGCCTGGGTCCTGGATCGCATTCTGGGCACTCCACCCAGTCCGCCACCGGCCGGAGTTCCCGCGGTCGAGCCCGACATTCGCGGCGCCACGACAATTCGCGAACAACTCGCCAAGCATCGGCAGGTCGAATCGTGTGCGAGTTGTCATCGGCAGATCGACCCACCAGGCTTCGCTCTGGAAAGTTTCGACGTCATTGGCGGCTGGCGGGAAAACTATCGGAGTGTCGGGAACGGCGAACCAGTCAGCATTGCGGGCAAAAGAATGCCTTACGCCAAAGGCCCCAAGATTGATCCGTCCGACAGCCTGGCGGATGGGCGGCGATTTCAAAACATCGACGAATTCAAGCAGTTGCTGCTCGCGGACAAAGATCAACTCGCCCGCAATCTGACCGGCAAGCTGTTGACTTACGCCACCGGAGGCCCACCGCGAATTGGGGATCAACCCGAAATCGAGTCGATCATTGGTAAAATACGAGCGAAAGACTACGGACTGAAAACATTGATTCACGAGATTGTACAAAGCAAACTGTTTCAGGAAAAATAGTGTGATGCGACACTCCGTGTCGCACGTATTTCGGTGACTCGTTGTAGAATTGCAAGACTTTCAAAAATCCAAAGTACACACTCTCTCGACACGGAGTGTCGAGCTACACTCATCATGCATCCCGATTGGAACAGAATTTTTCCGGACGCCGATCATCGCTGGATCATGGGCTTGCGCAGGACTGATGCACTGGCGGAATACTTCGCAGATGCGGATGCAACGCGATCTGTTCGAGCCGAGCGAGAACACTGGCTAGCTGCAGACCCGGAGAAATACGCCGCACTCTTGCCGGAGGCTGAATCCGGTCTCGAAGAGACCGTCGAACTGGCCCGAGAGCTGGGCGCAGTGATTGATGCCGACCAGTCTCCGTTCGAACAGCTGCTGAGTCTTGGTCGTCACTGGGAGTTGGATTTCGTCCTGATGCATCCTGGCGCCGACGGCGTCTTTCGGCCGATGGGGGGCGTCGTTTGTTTCCCGAGTTCCTGGGCACTGCGTGACAAACTGGCACAGCCGATGGTTTTCGTCCACGAACCGGTTCCCAACTTGAACAGCGTCCTGGGTCGACAGATTGACACGTTTCTGACGAAGCAGCTCCCGGGTGAAGCCTGGCGGCGAGAGAATTGGAGTCTGGCTCGAGACGGAAATTGGAATCATCACCCATCGCGGCCTCGCATCCGGCTCGATGCAACGATTTCGGCTCAGGACGTGTGGATCCGGCTCGAACACCAATTGCTGCTCAAGCTGCCACGTAGTCAGTGCGTGTTCTTCGGAATTCGAATGGATGTCGTTCCACTGCAGAAGGTGATCGATGATCCCCAGGCGGCAAAACGGTTCGCACGGATTCTGTCGACAATTCCCGAAGCCGCCGCTGACTACAAAGGCTTCGCGACGGCTCGATCGGCATTAATCAAATTGCTGGATCTGCCCACACGATAGTCGCGGCGCGCGGTTGGGTGTTTGGTGCGCATTACGGGATCTCAGAACGCTGATTCCCACGTAGCCAAGGTTGCCAAGCCTTGGGCATCGGCCCCCAAACGGCGCGAACCGCCCCCAATCTCTGGTGAGATTGGCTACAGAAATCTCTCGAGGCGTTACGTTGCCTTTCGAGTCCCCAATCCTGAACTCGTCGCAACTTGGTGCCGGATTTCTTGAGTGGAATTTGTCAGGACTTCCAGTTTCGCGCAATGCTGTCGAGCGGCACCACAGGCGGACTCAAGTTGCGGAAATAATCCAGAACCAACACGTCCATGCGCCAATCCTTCTGCCAGCTGATCGATGCGTTGATTCAACCCTTGCCGCAAGCCGCGAGTGAACAGCATCAACAACAGTCCCGACCACAACACCAGAAATACGCCCGCCGCAATGTAGAAGTCCACGGTCAGAATCTTCTCGGCCGAGAAGACCGAATCCCAGAAGAAATTCTTTCCAATTCGAACGATCAAATATCCCACGAACGCCATCCACAACAATTCGTAACAACTACGCCGGAACCAGCCGGAATGACGTCTCGCTAATTCCGAAATGATTTCTTCAATTTGACGTCCCGCATCTCCCAGGAATTGACTCTCGACCCGCGCCGCCTGATCTCTCAAGTGATTCAGGTCGGCTGCCTGAAGTAATTTCGAGTCAAATCTGGCGGTCTGAAAATAACCTGTCAACACCAATTGAGCCTCGTGAAGCAGATGGTCGTCCAGTCCCAATGTGGCGAGTTGCTGGATCCGCTCTTCGCTCTCTTGTTCCGCGCGCCGCGAGTTCAACCAACGCACCCCTTGAACGGCACCAAAGAGAGCCAGCTGGGCCGAACTGCGGGCTCGGGCCAGCGTCGCCGAGGCAATCAGGCTTCCCAGGCTGTTATAGAGCCGCAGCACCGACGAAAACGGACTGAATCCCCAAATCTGAGCGACCTCACCCAGCAATCGACGCTCCCAAAGGTTGCGGCTCGTCAACAACTCCTCTTTCAACCGGGACGCCATCGTTTCGACCAACCGAGACCTTTGAAATTCGATATTGGTTTCCAGATTGGTCAATGCGGTCTCGTGTTCAGCCAACGCCTGCCGACATCGATTCAACGC